>NZ_JBFTPJ010000211.1:0-7159 GCF_056398445.1 Variovorax sp. 01T439_2 | reverse complement strand
GCCCAGCGTCGCCGAAGGCCGCATCGCGCTGCACCTGGGCTGGAGCCACGCCGGCCGCGCGGCCGACGACCTGCTGCGCAAGTGCGTGGCCTGGACCTGGCGCGTGAAGCTCGCGCTTTCCACCGAGCGCGACCTGTTCACCCGCCTGCGCGAAGAGGCCGAGAAGGTGGCGATCAAGGTGTTTGCCGACAACCTGCGCGACCTGCTGCTGGCCGCGCCGGCCGGCCCGCGCGTCGTGATGGGGCTGGACCCCGGCATCCGCACCGGCGTGAAGGTGGCCGTGGTCGATGCCACCGGCAAGCTGGTCGAGACCGCCACCGTGTTCCCGCACGAGCCGCGCAAGGATTGGGAAGGCTCGCTGCACACGCTCGGCAAGCTGTGCGCCAAGCACGGCGTGAACCTGATCGCGATCGGCAACGGCACCGCCAGCCGCGAGACCGACAAGCTGGCCGCCGACCTCATCAAGCTGCTGGCCAAGATGGCCGCGCAGGCCGGCGCGCCCGAGATGAAGGTCGACAAGGTGGTGGTGAGCGAGGCCGGTGCTTCCGTCTATTCGGCCAGCGAATTCGCCTCGCAGGAAATGCCCGACGTGGACGTGAGCCTGC
Source organism: Variovorax sp. 01T439_2 (assembly GCF_056398445.1). Lineage (NCBI taxonomy): Bacteria > Pseudomonadati > Pseudomonadota > Betaproteobacteria > Burkholderiales > Comamonadaceae > Variovorax > Variovorax sp. 01T439_2. The sequence continues at coordinate 6,554 of NZ_JBFTPJ010000211.1, read as the reverse complement.
GCGGCGCAGCGAGCATTGCGCGCCGCCTGCAGGACCCGCTGGCCGARCTCGTGAAGATCGAYCCSAAGWSSATYGGCGTGGGCCAGTACCAGCACGACGTGAACCAGAGCGRACTCGCGCGCACGCTGCAGGCCGTGGTGGAAGACTGCGTGAACTCGGTGGGCGTGGACCTCAACACCGCGAGCGTGCCGCTGCTGAGCCGCGTCTCGGGCTTGTCGGCCAGCGTGGCCAAGGCGGTGGTGCGCTGGCGGGAAGCCAACGGCGCGTTCTCCACGCGCAAGCAGCTGCTCGACGTGAGCGGCTTCGGCCCCAAGGCCTTCGAGCAGAGCGCGGGCTTTTTGCGCATCCGCGGCGGCGCCGACCCGCTCGACGTGACCGGCGTGCACCCCGAGACCTATCCGCTGGTCGAGCAGATCATCGTCAAGACCGGCAAGCCCATTGCCGAGCTGATGGGCCGCGCCGAGATGCTCAAGACCCTGAAGCCCGAGCTGTTCGCCAACGAGAAGTTCGGCGTCATCACGGTCAAGGACATCCTGGGCGAACTCGAGAAGCCCGGCCGCGACCCGCGCCCGGACTTCAAGGTGGCGCGCTTCAACGACGGCGTGGACGACATCAAGGACCTGGTCGAGGGCATGATCCTCGAAGGCACCGTGAGCAACGTGGCGCAGTTCGGCGCCTTCATCGACCTGGGCGTGCACCAGGACGGCCTGGTGCACGTGAGCCAGCTGAGCCACAAGTTCGTCAACGATGCGCGCGAGGTCGTGAAGACCGGCGACATCGTCAAGGTCAAGGTGATGGAAGTGGACGTGGCGCGCAAGCGCATCGGCCTGTCGATGAAGCTCGACGCCGCCCCCGCGCGCCGCGACGGCCCGCGCGACAACCGTTTCGAGGGCGCCGGCCGCGGCCAGCAGCAGGGCCCGCGCCGCGACAACTCGCCGCAGCCGGCGGGGCAGATGGCGAGTGCGTTTGCCAAGCTGCAGGGGTTGCGCAAGTAGTATTCATTGAGAGCGTCATCTCGTAGCGAACGGGGCGATCAAGTTGCCGAGCAAGTCAGAAACCGGGCCGAGGGAGTGAGTGCAATGAGCCACCAGCCAGTCCCAATCACGAAGGTGCGCGTCATCGATCGTCCGAATGCCTGTCCGAGCGGGCAATCGAAAGAAGGCGCTCAACCCGAAGGCGAAGAGGCCACTGCGGCCACTCCCTCGATCAAGGAGTTGCTGCTTTTCGCGCCTGCGCGTAGCGAGCTCCTCGTTCTGCGGAGAGGTGAAGCACGCAGGCGGGGTGTGGCGCCGGATCAATGATGCCTTCTTTGCACATGGATGTCATTTCCGAGCAAAGGGTGGCATGAAAGCCCTGCGCATCTACGCCGGCCCCACCGCCCGCAAGCACATCGAACAGCACGGCCTGCGCCCGCAGGACGTGGGCACCATCCCCGGCGCGGCGGGCGGGCCCAAGGGCCTGATCCTTGGGCCGCTCGACCGCTTCATCTTCGGGCGCTGGCTCGCGCAGTCGAGCCAGCCGGTGCACCTGGTGGGCGCGTCGATCGGCGCATGGCGGCTGGCCACGGCCTGCCTCGCGGATCCGCAGAAAGCCTTTGCGCGTTTCGAGCACGACTACGTGCGCCAGCAGTTCGAAGTACCGCCGGGGCAGAAGCGCCTGAGCCCGCAGCAGCTCAGCGAGCGCTTTGCCGACAGTCTGGCCAACTTCTACGGCGGGCGCATCGGCGAGGTGCTGGGCCATGCGCGCTACAAGCTCCACGTGGTGACTTCGCGCGGCCGCCACATCCTCGGGCGCGAGGGCAGGGCACGCACGCCGGTCGGCTACCTGGGCGCCTTTGCCACCAACAGCCTGCATCGCAAGGGGCTGGGTGCATGGCTGGAGCGCTGCGTGTTTTCCACGCCCGGCGCGGCCTTGCCTTTCGGCACGAAAGATTTCCGCACGCGCCAGCACGCGCTCAGCGAAGAGAACTTCAACCTGGTGCTGCAGGCCTCGTGCTCCATTCCGTTTCTCCTGGCCGCGGTGCACGACATTCCCGGCGCGCCGCGCGGTGCGTACTGGGATGGCGGCATCACCGACTACCACCTGCACCTGGACTACCAGCCGGCCGACGAAGGCATCGTGCTGTACCCGCACTTCCAACGCGCGGTGGTGCCGGGCTGGCTCGACAAGGGCCTGCGCTGGCGCCACAGGTCCACCAGCTTCCTGGACCGCATGGTGGTGCTCGCGCCCGATGCCGATTGGGTGCGCTCGCTGCCCAACGGCAAGCTGCCGGACCGCAAGGACTTCATCCACTTTGCGAACGACGCGCAGGCGCGCATCAGCGCATGGAGCCGTGCCACGCGCGAGGCCGAGCGGCTGTCGGACGAGTTCGAAGCCTGGCTCGCAACCGGCGGTCGCACGCGCGACATCCTGCCGCTCTGAACAGGCCCCGCCGGGGCAAACCCTGAGGGGTCGGCGGCGCAGCGGCTTCGAGAATGGCCGGATCATTCTTGTCCAGAGAAAGCCGCCATCCATGCCGCAGGCCCGCATTTCACGCCGCCGATTCACCCTTGCCGCCGCTGCCGCCGCGACCGTTCCGATGCCCGTGCTGGCACAGAGCGCGTGGCCGAACAAGCCGATCCGCATCATCGTGCCCTACACGCCGGGCGGGTTCACGGACCAGATGGCGCGGCTGGTGCAGGTGGGCCTGCAGGCGCGGCTCGGCCAGCCGGTGCTGGTCGACAACAAGCCAGGTGCCAACAGCCTGATCGGCGTCGATGCCATTGCCAAGGCACCGCCCGACGGCAGCACCTTCGGCGTCGTGATCGCGGCCTATGCGGCCAACACCACGCTGTACCCCAAGCTGCCCTACGACCCGCAAAAGGACCTGGCGGGTGTTTCGCTGATGGGCATCTCGCCGCTGCTGGCCGCGGTCAACATCAATGCACCGTTCAAGACCGCGCGCGAACTCATCGACTACGCACGCGCCAATCCCGGCAAGGTGAGCTTCGGCTCGTCGGGCAACGGCTCGGCCGCGCACCTGACGACCGAGCTGTGGAAGTCGCTCACGCAGACCTACATGATCCACATTCCGTACCGCGGCGCAGTGCCCGCGCTCACGGACCTGATGGGCGGCCAGATCCAGCTGTTCTTCGATGCACCCACGGGCCTCATCAACCAGGCCAAGGCGGGCAAGGTGCGGCTCATCGGCGTGGCGGGCGACAAGCGCCTGGCCGCTGCGCCCGATGTGCCGACCTTCATCGAGCAGGGTTTCGCGGGCTTCACCGGCAGCACCTGGGCCGGCATGCTGGCGCCGGCCGGTACGCCGCGCGACATCGTCAAGCGCATGTCGGACGAGATCGCGCGCATCATCAAAAGCGAAGAGACGCGCGCCAAGCTCGACGCCATGGGCACCATTCCGGCCGGCAGCACGCCCGAGGAGTTCGATGCCTTCATCAAGGCAGAGACGGCCAAGTGGGGCAAGGTCATCCGCACGGCGGGCGTGAAGGCGGAATAAAAAAATCAGGCCGCCAGCACCAGCACCTTGAACTGGCTCGGCACGATGCGCATGCCGACGATGTTGCAGCGGTTCTGCACCGACAGGCTGGTCATGCGCGTGCAGGGCGTGCCCTTGAGCAGCACGGTGAACGCGCCGGTGATGTGGCGCGAAGGGCCCATCACCGTCTGCGACACCACGCCCATCAGCACGCCCGCGTTGTCGCCGTTGGTGATGGGCGTGACGGTGGCCAGGTTGTGCGCCGGCGCGCCGCCGTACAGGATGTTCCAGGCGTTGGGGATGGCCGTGGGTCCGAGCGCGAAGTTCGGGTAGGGAATGGGCAGCGCCGGCGGCGTCTTGCAGACGTCGGGGAAGGCGAGATCGAGGCCCATCATCTGGCAGTTGGCGAACATGCGGTGCTCCTTTTTTCAGCCCATGTGGATCTGCTCGGCATCGACCTTGACCAGCCCCTTGCTGGTCAGCAGCGTGTTCTTCGAATGCAGGCGCAGGGTCTCTTCGGCCTGGATGTCGATCTGGCCGGCACGCACCTGTTCCATCTCCTCGGTCAGGCGGAAGCTCGAGCGGGTGAGCAGGTTGAGGCGATCCAGCACCACCTCGCAGGTGCGCCCGACGAAGCGCGACACCAGCACGCTGAAGCGGATGCGGGCGCCCTGGTAGTCCATCTCCCCGATCTCGCAATGGGCCCGCCGGGCCTGCGCGCGCCACTCGGGCGACTGCATGGCGATCGAGGTGTCCGACTCCAGCGCCATCGGGCCGGCGCTGCGCGCGCGGATGCCACCCGAGCGCGACACCAGCGTCAGGTCGCCGTCCACGGCCAGCGTCGCCTGCCGCGGGTCGGCCTGGACGACCACCGCGATGACGTAGCTGCCGCCCTGGCGGGTCGAGGTGATCAGCACCGTATCGCCCGGCGCGGGCAGCAGCAGGCAGCTGGCGACGCGCCGGCAGCGCAGCGATCCCTGGCCGTCGTCGAGGTCGACGTCGAACCAGGGATCGCCATCGCTGGCAATCACGGTGGCGGTCCGCGTGCCGGAGTCCGCGCGGGCCGCATGCGAAGGGCGCTGCATGAGCGGATCCAGCACGCCTTGCATTGCATGGCGTGCAGTGGCGATCGTGTCGCCGACGGTGGTCCGGGTGGAGGTCATGGGCTTTCTTTCTTGGGGCGGCGGCCATGGATGTCGCGGTCCAGGCGGCATGGGCGCTCGGGTTGCTGGAGCGCCACCTTCTCGGCTTCGTGCAGCGCAGGGTCCCGGTCCAGCGTACCCAGGCGGGTACTGAACCTCGCGCCGTCCAGGTCGGCGCGATGAAACACGGTGCGCAGGAAAGCGGCATCGCGGAAGTCGGCCTGGACCAGCGAGGCGTAGGAAAAATCGGCGTAGTCCAGGCGGCTGCCGGCGAATGCGGTCTGCCCGCAGTGCGCGCGATGGAAGACGCCCTGCTCGAGCTGCGCCTGCGAGAAGTCTGCGCCGTCGAGATGGGCGTCGACCCAGATGCTCTGCTGGAAGTGGCCGCGCCGCGCATCGACGCCGCGCAGATCGGCCTCGGGAAACAGGCACTGCATGGCCTGCGCCCCTGCCAGCACCGCATTGCGCAGGTCGGCCCCCTTGAAGTTGCACTGCGTGAGGCGCGCATCGCGGAATCGGCAGGCCGCCAGCACCGCATCGATGAACTGGCAGAGGTGGAACTGCTGCCCGGAGAAGTCCTGCCCCGCAAGATCCGCCTCGCTGAAGATCGCGTTCGTGAAGCTGGCTCCGGCGTAGCGTGTGCCCGCCAGCGCTGCGCGAAAGAAGATGGTCGACGAGAAGGCCACCGCATTGAAGGACGCGCCCGTCAGGTCGCACTCGGAGAACACGGCCTTGTCGAGGCTGGCACGGTCCAAGCAGGCGTTGCGCAGCTCGCTTCGATGGAAGTTCGCCTGGTCCATGAAGGCCTCTTCCAGCCGAATGCCCCGCAGCGTGCAGCCGCTGAACACCGAATGCGGCATGGAGGCCGCATCGAGCACCGCATCCTGCAGGCTGCACTCGTGGAAGGCGGCGCGCGTCAGCTCCGCCGCCGGCAACTGCGCCTGGTCGAAGCGGCATTTCTCGAAGAGGGATTCGCCCAGGCGCGCGGCATCGGCCTGAACGCCCCGGAAGCTGCATTCGCTGAACACGCCGCCGCGCAGGTCGATGCCCCTCATGTCCATGTGGCTGAAGTCCTTCTCGCGGATCGGCTCGCCGTTGCGGACCTGGGCTGCCAGCGCCTCGGCATTCACGCGCTGCCCGCCTCGGGGCGCCGGGGCAGTGTCTTTATCTGGTCGATGTGGGCACCCAGGGTGATCGTGCMGGGGGTGATGAGGATCTGGGAGACATCGGCACGGAACAGGTTGGCCTCGCCCAGGTCGGCATCGACCAGGCAGGCCTTCTGAAGGTTGGCATTCATGAGATTGGCGAGCCGCAGGGAGGCACGCGTGAAATCGGCGCGGATGAAGAGGCTGTCGGGCGCCGCCGCCGCGCGCAGGTCCGCGCCCTTGAGCGACGCGGAGGAGAAATCGCAGGTATCGAGCGTCGCCCGCCTGAAGGTCGCGCCATCGAGAGGCAGTTCGCGCAGGGTGCAATGCACCAGCGTGGCATCCTCGAAGTCGGCCTCGCGAAGATCCGTGGTGCCGACGAAGCTGGTGGTCTTGAGCAGGGCATGCCGAAACCGGATGCCCTTGTGCAGCGGCGTGTGGGCCCAGCTGCAGGCTTCGACGGTGGCGCCGGAAAAATCCACCGACTCGAATTCGGCCTGCACGAACAGCACCTTTTCCAGGCGTGCCTCGCCGAAGTCGCAGCGCGCCAGCCGGCAGTGTTCGGCCATGCTCACGTAGCGGAGGTCGGCACGCCGCAGGCTGCAGTCCGCGAGTTCGATCCCCTGCAGCAACAGATGGCTCCAACTCGCTTCGTCGAGACAGCAGCCGTCGAGGCGCAGCTTTTCCATCTGCGTGCGCTCGAAGCGGGCCCGTGCGAAGTTGGTGTTTTCGCAGCGCGCGAGGCTGAGGTTGGCACGCTCCAGGTTGCAGCCCGTCAACGAGGCCTGGCGC
>NZ_JBFTPJ010000210.1:0-7161 GCF_056398445.1 Variovorax sp. 01T439_2 | reverse complement strand
GCGCAGCGCGTCTTCGAGCGAGAACACGCCCGACAGGCAGGCCGCCACGTATTCGCCGAGGCTGTGGTCGAGCATGAGCGCGGGCTGCAYGCCGCAGCTCATCCACCAGCGCGCCATCGCGTACTCGACGGCGAACAGCGCGGGCTGCGCGTATTCCATGCGGAACAGCCGCTCGTTCGCCGCGGCTTCGTCGCCATCGGCCGGGAACACCAGCGCGAGCAGGTCGATGCCGCAGCCGGCCTTCAGCAGCGCAGCGCAGCGGTCGAGTTCTTCGCGGAACACGGCGCTGTGCTGATAGAGCGCCTCGCCCATGCGTGCATGCTGCGTGCCGCCGCCGGGAAACAGGAACACCACCTCGGGCGCAGCGGCGGGCGCACGCGACGACGGGAGCATCGGCGAAGCCAGCATCTCGGAGGCCATCGCCGGCTGGTTGGCCACCACGGCACTGCGCCAGGCGAAGGGGCGGCGTCCGCTTTGCAGCGTGTGGGCCACATCGCCCAGCGCCAGCTCCGGATGGGCCTGCAGATGCGCCGCGAGCTGCGATCGGCCCTGCGCCAGCGCGGCTTCGTCCTTTGCCGACACGGGCAGCACCTGCCAGCCGGAAGCAGGCTGTGCCGCGGCAACGGCCGGCGCCTCTTCGAGCACCACGTGCACGTTGGTGCCGCCGATGCCGAACGAGCTCACGCCCGCGCGGCGCGGCGCCTTGCCTTCAGGCCATGCACGCAATTGCGCATTGACGTAGAACGGGCTGGACGCGAAATCGATCTGCGGGTTCGGGCTCTCGTAGTGCAGGCTGGGCGGCAGCATGCGGTGCTTGAGCGCCATCACCGTCTTGATGAGCCCGGCCACGCCGGCCGCGGCATCCAGGTGGCCGATGTTGGTCTTCACCGAACCCACGGCGCAGAAGCCGCGGCGCTCGGTCTCGGCGCGAAAGGCCTGCGCGAGCGCGGCGAGTTCGATGGGGTCGCCCAGCGTGGTCGCGGTGCCGTGCGCCTCGATGTAGCCGATGGTGTCCGCCGGCACGCCCGCGATGAGCTGGGCCGCACGGATCACCTCGGCCTGGCCGTCCACGCTGGGCGCCGTGAAGCCGACCTTGGCGGCGCCGTCGTTGTTGGCCGCGCTGCCCTTGATGACCGCATGGATGGTGTCGCCGTCGCGCAGCGCGTCGTCCAGCCGCTTGAGCACCACGATGCCCGCGCCGCTGCCGATGACGGTGCCGGCCGCCTTCGCGTCGAAGGCGCGGCAGTGCCCGTCGGGCGAGAGGATGGCGCCGGCCTGGTAGCGGTAGCCGCCTTCCTGCAGCAGGTTGAGCCACACGCCGCCGGCCAGCGCCATGTCGCAGTCGTGGCTCAGGAGCGCCTGGCAGGCCGTGTGGACCGCGGTGAGCGACGTGGAGCAGGCGGTCTGCACCGTCACCGCGGGACCGCGYAGGTCGAGCTTGTACGACACGCGGGTGCACAGCGAGCCGCCCGAGTTGCCGCTCATGAGGCCCAGCAGGTCGGCGATGCCGCTCGCCGCGCCAAGGCCGAACGATGGCAGCAGGTTGCGGATGAGGTACACGTTGGCGCCCTCGCCCGCAYACACGCCGACCTTGCCCGGCCAGCGTGCGGCGTCGCAGCCCGCATGTTCCAACGAGGCCCAGGCGCATTCCAGGAAGATGCGCTGCTGCGGGTCGAGGGTTTCGGCCTCGCGCGGCGAGTAGCCGAAGAAACCGGCATCGAACTTGTCGAAGCCCTCGAACATCACGCCGGCCTTCACGTAGTCGGGATCGTCCAGCAGCGACTGCGGCACGCCTTGCGCGCGCAGCTGCTCGTCGCTGAAGCGGGAGACCGAGGCCACGCCGTCCCGGATGTTGCGCCAGAAGGCGTCCACGTCGCCGGCGCCCGGAAAGCGCCCGGCCATGCCGACGATGGCGATCTCGATGCCGCTCGGCTCGGAGGATTCGAAGGGGTGGGACATCAGTTGACTCTCTCTGCCGCTTTGCGGCGTTGAAGCATGGCGGCGCGCTGGCGCAGCGCCCGGTCGTCGCTCGCCGCGGCCGCGCTGGCCGATGCGGCGGCGCGCGCGGGCGCCTGCTCCAGCCACTGGACCAGCGATTGGACGGTGGGGTACTTGAAGAGATTGACCACCGGGATGGCGGTGTGCAGCCGGTCTTCCAGCAGCCGGTGCGCGCGGATCAGCAGCAGCGAGTGGCCGCCCAGGTCGAAGAAGTTGTCGTTCAGGCCGACCTGTGCGACCTGCAGCACCTCGGACCACACCGCGGCCACCGTCTGCGCAACATGGCCCTGCGGCGCCTCGTAGGCCTGGCCGCCGGCAAGGGCCGGCTCGGGCAGCGCCTTGCGGTCCACCTTGCCGTTGGCGTTCAGCGGCAGTGCATCGAGCACCTCGAAGGCGCGCGGGACCATGTAGTCGGGCAGCACCTGCGCAAGCCGCTCTTTCAGCGCCGCGGTGTCGATGGCCTCGCCCGCATGCGGCGCGAGGTAGCCGACGAGCCGCGCGCCGGCCGGGCCGTCCCTGGCGACCACGACGGCTTCGCGCACGGCGGGCTGCGCCAGCAGCTCGGCCTCGATCTCGCCAAGCTCGATGCGAAAGCCCCGGATCTTCACCTGGTGGTCGATGCGGCCCAGGTACTCCAGCTGTCCTTCGCCGTTCCAGCGCACGAGGTCGCCGGTGCGGTAGAGCCGCCCGCCGCCAGCGCTGTCGAACGGATCGGCCACGAAGCGCTCGGCGCTCAGGCCGGCACGCTTCAGGTAGCCACGCGCAAGGCTGACGCCGCCCAGGTACAGCTCGCCCGCCACGCCCTGCGGCACGAGGTTGAGTTCGGCATCCAGGACGTGGGTGCTGGTGTGGCTGATCGGCTTGCCGATGGGCACCTGGCTCTGGCCGCTGTCATCGGGATACAGGCGGCAGGCCCAGTGCGTGACGTGGATGGTGGCCTCGGTGGGGCCGTAGAGGTTCTGCAGGCCCGCGCCGTGCAGGCGCTCGAGCGTTTCCTTCTGCGTCTCGGCCGGCATTGCCTCGCCGCCGCAGATGATGTGGCGCAGGCGCGTGCTGGCCTCGATGCCCTTGTGCGCGAGAAAGGCCTGCAGCATCGAGGGCACGAAGTTGAGCGTGGTGACCTGGTGGCGCTGGATCAGCTCGACCAGGCGCGCCGGGTCGCGGTGATCGCCGGGGTTGGCCACCACCAGCCGCGCGCCCGAGCTCATCGGCCAGAACAGCTCCCACACCGACACGTCGAAGCCGAAGGGCGCCTTGTGCAGCACGGTGTCGGCGTGCGTGAGCTTGTAGATGCCCTGCATCCACGCCATGCAGCTGTGCAGCGCGCTGTGGCGGATGGCCGCGCCCTTGGGCTTGCCGGTGGAGCCCGAGGTGTAGATCACGTAGGCGAGGTTCTCGATGTGCAGGCCGACTTGCAGATCGCTCTCGGGCTCGGCGCTGAAATCGGCTGCATCGACTTCCAGCACCGTCAAGGCACGGCGGTCGGGCACGCAATCGACCAGGCTGCGCTGCGTGAGCAGCAGGCCGATGTCGCTGTCCTGCACCATGTAGGCCAGGCGCTCGGCGGGGTATTCGGGGTCCAGCGGCACATAGGCGCCGCCCGCCTTCAGCACGCCCAGGATGGCGACCACCATCTCGACGGAGCGCTCCATCGCGATGCCCACGAGCACCTCGGGCTTCACGCCCAGCGTGATCAGCCGGTGCGCCAGGCGGTTGGCGCGGCGGTTCAGTTCCGCAAAGCCAAGCGCCTCATCCGCGAACAGCAGCGCAGTGGCATCGGGCTGCATGCGGGCCTGCCGCTCGATCATGCGGTGCACGGGCTCGGGCTGCGGCTCGCGATGCCCATTCACGCCCCACTGCGCGAGCCGGGCCAGTTCCGGCGCGCCGAGCAGTTCGATGTCGCCGATGGGTTGATGGGGACGCTCGGCCAGCGCCTGCAGGATCGCGACATAGTGGCCGGCCATGCGCGCCATGGTGTCGGGCTCGAACAGCTCGGCCGCGTAGATCAGGGCGAGCGAGAGCTGGCCGCCCGGCCGCTCGCGCGCTTCGAGCGTGAGCTCGAACTGCGCCGCGAGATCGGGCAGCGCATGGTCTTGCGCGGTGATGCCGGGCAGCTGGCCGAGCGAGCGGTAGTCCTCGAACAGGTGGTTGAACATCACCTGGAACAGCGGCGTGCGGCTCAGGCTGCGCTCGGGCTGCAGCATCTGCACGAGTTGCTCGAAGGGCACATCCTGGTGCGCCTGTGCGCCCAGCACCGCGTCACGCGCCTGCGCCAGCACGCGCGATGCACCGAGGCGGCCATGGATCGGGTTGCGCAGCACCAGCGTGTTGACGAACAGGCCGACCACGCCTTCGGCTTCCACGCGGTTGCGGTTGGCAAACGGTGCGCCGATGCGGATGTCTTCCTGGCCCGTGTAGCGGTGCAGCAGCGCCTGGAAGCCGGCCAGGAGCACCATGAAGAGCGTGGCGCCACCGCCGTCCGCGGCCTTGCGCAGCTGCGCGAGCAGGCTCGCCGGAAGCTCGAAGGCGTGGCGCGCAGCGCCGTAGCCGGCTTGCGGCTTGCGCGGGTGGTCGGTGCGCAGCTCGAGCACGGTGTGCGTGTCGCCGAGCTGCGTGCGCCACCAGGCCAGTTGCCGCTCGCCCTCGCCCGCCGCCAGCCACTCGCGCTGCCAGAGCGCATGGTCGGCGTACTGGATGCGCGGCGCGGGCAGGCGCACCGTGTCGCCCTTCAGGTGCGCGGCGTAGCCTGCGGCCAGTTCGTCGATCAGCAACTGCATCGAGGCACCGTCGGACACGATGTGATGCATCACCACGGCGAGCACATGCACCTCGTTGGCGGTGCGGATCAGCGCGGCGCGCAGCAGCGGGCCCTGCGTGAGGTCGAAGGGCTCGGCCTTGAGGCGCCGCGTGGCTTCGTCCAATCGGGCATCGGCTTCACCCTCGGCGCCGCGCAGGTCGACCAGCGACAGCGGCACGGAGCCGCCCGGCCTGATCCATTGCTCCACGCTGCCATCGGCACCGGCGCTGAAGACCGTGCGCAGCGATTCATGGCGCGCCACCAGATCGTCGAGCGCTGCTTGCAGGGCATCGACCCGCAGCGCGCCGGCCAGGCGTAGCGCGCCGCTCACGTGGTAGGCCGCACTCGATGGATCGATCTGCCAGAGGAACCACTGGCGCTCCTGCGCGTGCGAGAGCGGCAGCGGCAACAGCCGGCGCTCCGCAGGGATCACGGCGATGGGCGCGGGCTGCGGGCGCACGCCCTGCCGCTGCAGTTCGCGGATGGCCGACGCGCAGTCGCGAAGGCGCGGTTGCTCGAAGAGCCTGCGCGCGGGAAAGTCGATCTGCCAGCGCGCGCCGATGCGCGCGGCCGCCTGCGTGGCGGTGAGGGAGCTGCCGCCGCGGTTGAAGAAGTGGGCATCGCGGCCAAGCGGGCGGTCGTCGCCGTGTTTGCAGACCTCGCGCCAGATGGCGGCGACGGCCTGTTCGACTTCGTCGAGGGGTGCCTCGGCAACGGCCTCGATCGGGCCTCCGCGCACGAAGGCGCCGTGCTGGTAGACGGCATAGGCATCGGCGCTGCCGTCGAGCCAGGCCGCACGGCAGGCACTGCGCTGYAGCTTGCCGCTGGTGGTCTTGGGCATGCCGCCGGGGTTGAGCAGCAGCACGGCCGACAAGGTCTCGCCGAACACTTCGCTCACAGCGGCGCCCAGCGCATCGACCAGCACCGCGGCCGGCACCAGCTTCTGCATGCTGCGCGACACCTCGGCGGCCACGCCGATGCCTTCGCCGCCCGGCCCCTGCGTGGCGAAGACCGCGACGCGGCCCTTGCGCACCGCATCGACCTCGGCCTCGATGAGCCGCTCGATGTCCTGCGGGTAGATGTTGTGGCCGCGAACGATGATCAGGTCCTTGATGCGGCCGGTCACGTAGAGCTGGCCTTCGTGCATGAAGCCGAGGTCGCCGGTGCGCAGCCAGCGCTGGCCGTCCCGCTCGACGAAGGTCTCACGGGTCTCGCGCTCCTTGCCCCAGTAGCCGTGGCCGATGCTCGGACCGCAGGTCCAGATCTCGCCGATCTTTCCGGGGGCCGCGGCCGATAGCRATTCGGCATCGACGATCTCGATGCGATGGCCGGGCGCGACGTCGCCGCAGCCGACCAGCGCCGTGCCTTCGTCCGCAGGCGTTCCCGTGCCGCTGGCGAGGCYGGCGGCGGAAAACGTGGGCGCGACCAGGCCGCCGCCACGGCGTCCGCCGGTGACGAAGAGCGTCGCCTCGGCAAGGCCGTAGCAGGGATAGACGGCTGCCGCATCGAAGCCCGCGGATGTGAAGCGCGAGATGAACTCGATTTCCGTGTCGGCGCGCACGGGTTCGGCGCCGGTGTAGGCCACGCGCCAGCTCGACAGGTCGAGCGGGGCCAGTTGCGCATCCTTCACGCGTTCCAGGCACAGGCGGTAGGCAAAGTCGGGGCCGCCGCTGAGCGTCGCGCGATGGCGCGAGATCAGTTCGAGCCAGCGCACCGGACGCTCCAGGAAATAGCGCGGCGACGTGAGCACCAGCGGAATGCCGCTGTAGAGCGGCTGCAGCAATCCGCCGATCAGGCCCATGTCGTGATAGAGCGGCGCCCACGAAACGAAGCTGTCGCCCGGGCCGACACCCATGCTGCGCCGGATCGCTTCTTCGTTGGCCATCAGGTTGCCGTGCGTCACGATCACGCCCTTGGGCGTCGAGGTGGAGCCCGAGGTGTATTGCAGGAAGGCGACGTCGCTGCCCGCCGGTTCGAAGGGCGTCCATGCATCGGCAAGCGAGATGTCCACGCTGTCGACGGCAACGATGTCCGCTTCGCCGAACTGGCGCAGGCCGGCGCTCGTTTCATTCATCGCGCGCGCCATGGCCTCGCACGTCAGCACGCAGCGCGCCTGCGAATCGGCGGCAATGCCGGTCAGCCGTGCGAGGTGCTGCGGGCGCGCCGATTCCGGCGGGAACACCGGCACCGCAATCACGCCCGCGTAGAAGCAGGCCAGCATGCTCACCGCATAGTGGTCGCCGTTGTCCAGCATGACGAGCGCGCGTTCGCCTTTGGCGAACTGCTGCTGCAGCCGGGCCGCGAGCGCGCGCACGCGGCGCTCGAAGGTGCCGTAGCTGATCGGCTCTGCGCGCTCCGTGCCATCC
>NZ_JBFTPJ010000209.1:0-7200 GCF_056398445.1 Variovorax sp. 01T439_2 | reverse complement strand
GCCGCTGGCCGAGCATCCGGCCGATGCGCCGACCGCCGTCGCGGCCGAGATGCTGGACTGAAGAGGAACAACACACCATGCCCAAATTCGCAGCCAACCTCACGATGCTCTTCACCGAGCTGCCGTTCATGCAGCGCTTCGAGGCCGCCGCCAAGGCCGGCTTCGAGGCGGTGGAATACCTGTTCCCCTACCCCTTCGAGAAGAAGGAGCTCGCAGCCGCGCTGCGCGCCAACGGTTTGCAGCAGGTGCTGCACAACCTGCCGGCCGGCGACTGGGACAAGGGCGAGCGCGGCATCGCCTGCCATCCGGAGCGCACCAGCGAGTTCCGCGAAGGCATTGCCATGGCCATCGACTACGCCACCGCCCTGGGCTGCCCGCAGCTCAACTGCCTGGTCGGCAAGGTGCCCGAGGGCGCCGACATCAACGTAGTGAACCGCACGGTGATCGACAACCTGCGCCTGGCCGCGCGCGAACTCGAGGCCGCGGGCCTGCGCCTGCTGGTCGAACCGATCAACACCTTCGACATCCCGGGCTTCTACCTGAACCGCACCGACAAGGCGCTCGCGCTCATCGAGGCGGTGGGCTCGCCGAACCTGAAGGTGCAGTACGACATCTACCACGCGCAGCGCATGGAAGGCGAGCTCGGCAACACGCTCTCGAAGCATCTTGCGCAAATCGGCCACATCCAGCTGGCCGACAACCCCGGGCGCGGCGAGCCGGGCACGGGCGAGATCAACTACCCCTGGCTCTTCCGGCACATCGATTCGATCGGCTACGACGGCTGGATCGGCTGCGAATACAAGCCGCGCAGCGACACCGTGGACGGCCTCGGCTGGCGCGAAGCGCTCACGCAATAAAAGACAACTTCAGATCGGAAACAAAGACATGTCGCAATCGCAAAAGATCGGATTCATCGGACTCGGCATCATGGGCGCACCCATGGCGGGCCACCTGCTCGACGCGGGGCACCAGCTCTTCGTCAACACCCAGGGCAACACGCCTGAGCCCTTCATCTCGAAGGCCACCATCTGCGCCTCGGCGGCCGAGGTGGCGCGCCAGGCCGACGTGATCTTCATCATGGTGCCCGACACGCCCGACGTAGAAAAAGTGCTGTTCGGCGAGCCCGGCACGCAGGGCGTGGCCGAGGGCCTGAAGGACTCGCGCGGCAAGATCGTGGTGGACTGCAGCTCCATCGATCCGATTGCCACCAAGGGCTTCGCCAAGCGGATCATTGCGCTGGGCTGCGGCTACATCGACGCGCCGGTCTCGGGCGGCGAAGTGGGCGCCAAGGCCGCGAGCCTCACCATCATGTGCGGCGGCGATGAGGGCACCTTCGGCCAGGTGCGGCCGCTGCTCGAGAAGATGGGCAAGAACATCACGCTCGTGGGCAACGTGGGCGACGGCCAGGTCTGCAAGGTGGCCAACCAGATCATCGTGGCGCTGAACATCGCGGCCGTGGGCGAGGCGCTGCTGTTCGCCTCCAAGGCCGGCGCCGATCCGGCCAAGGTGCGGCAGGCGCTGATGGGCGGCTTCGCGAGCTCGCGCATCCTCGAGGTGCACGGCGAACGCATGATCAAGCGCACCTTCGCGCCGGGCTTCCGCATCTCGCTGCACCAGAAGGACCTGAACCTGGCGCTGCAGAGCGCACGGGCGCTGGGCGTGGCGCTGCCGCAGACGGCGGGCGCGGCGCAGCTCATGAACGCCTGCGCCGCACTGGGCCATGGCCAGCAGGACCACTCGGCGCTGGTGCGTGCGCTCGAGGCACTCGCGCAGCACACCGTTACGCCAGATTGAGGCTCAGGTTTTCGCTGCTTCCAGCGATTCCTTCAGGTTGCGCCGGCGCCATGCCCAGGTCTTGATGGCCTGCGGCAGGATGCCGATGCACGAGGCGTAGTAGGTGATCTTGAAGCCCCAGAAGCGCGGGCCGATGGGCGTGTTGCGGAACAGGTCGCCCGCCAGGATGGACAGCAGCGCCTCCTGCATGCGCCAGATGTTGCGCGGGTTCATGAACAGCCGGCGGATGGCCGGCGAGGTGATGCGGTAGATGAACCACGAGAACATCTTGGGGCCATGCTTCATCACCTTGTCGAAGCGGCGGAAGGCCTTCTCGGCTTCCTTCATCTCGCCCCTGAGCCAGAGGTCGGCCGCGGTAGCGCCCTCGAAGGCGCTGTTCATTGCCAGGTACACGCCCGACGAGAACATCGGGTCGACGAAGGCATAGGCGTCGCCGACCATCATGAAGCGGTCGCCGCGGCAGAACTTGGAGTCGTAGGCGTAGTTGCCGGTGGTGGTGGCGCCTTCCATCAGCGTGGCGTTCTTCAGGCGCGCGGCCAGCTTGGGCGCGAGCGCGATGGTCTCCATCAGGAACTCCTCGAGCGTGCCCTTGCGCCGCTTGAAATACGCGGGCGACGCCACGGCGCCGACGCTCACGGTGCCGTCCTTCAGCGGGATGTACCAGAACCAGCCGTGGTCGAACCAGAAGAGCGAGATGTTGCCTTCGTAGCGGCCGGGCCGGCGCTCCGCATTGGCAAAGTGGCCGAACAGGGCCGCGCTGGCGTGCTTGCGGTTGCGCTGCTTGGCGTCGAACTGGTTCGACAGCACCGTGTCGCGGCCGCTCGCATCGATCACGAAGCGCGGGCGCCAGCTGGTTTCGCTGCCGTCCTCGGCCTTGATCTTCACCAGCGCGCGCTTGTCCGCGCCCTTGCCGGCGTCCATGTCCACGCCCATGACGCGCTGGCCCTCGAAGGTGCGCGCGCCGCGCCGGGCGGCATGGCGGAACAGCAGCTCGTCGAACTCCGAGCGGCGCACGTGCACCGCATACGGAAAGCTCTTGTCCATGGCCTCGCCGAAGAAGAAGTGGCTGGTGTGGTCATGCCAGGGCGAGACGAACTCGGCGCCGTGCTTGGCAATGCCGATGGCCTCGACCTCGGTGCGCACGCCCAGGCGGTCGAACAGCGGCATGTTCATCGGCAGCAGCGACTCGCCGATGTGAAAGCGCGGATGGTGCGCCTTCTCGAACAGCACCACGTCGTGGCCCTTGTCCGCCAGCAACGCAGCCACGGTGGAACCCGCCGGGCCCCCGCCGATGACCACGACGTCGGGCTCTGTACTCGTGAAAGGTCCGGGCGTCATGCGCTCCCCTCCTGGTCGTTCTTCGTTGTGGATGGTGACGGCCGCAAGGCCGATGCAAGGGCTGTTGGCCAAGCGTTAAATCCTGGTAACAGCCGGGAGTTTAGCGAGTCGGCATGCAGAGAATTCACGCCTGGAGCACCAAAACCCGTGCCCACCCGGAGAAGAGGCAGCCGTTTTTTGGGGTAGCCTCATTGCCCGTCAGAAACAAGGAGACTTTTCATGGCTGCTAACCTGTCACCCGCCGAAGAAGCACTTCGCGAAGCAGCGCGCGAATACCACCGCTCGCCCGTCAAGGGCAAGATTTCCATCAGCCCGACCAAGCCGCTCCTGAACCAGCGCGACCTGTCGCTGGCCTATTCGCCCGGCGTGGCCTACCCGTGCCTGGACATCGCGGCCGATCCGTCGATGGCGGCCGAGTTCACCGCGCGCGGCAACCTGGTGGGCGTGGTCACCAACGGCACCGCGGTGCTGGGCCTGGGCAACATCGGCCCGTTGGCCGCCAAGCCCGTGATGGAGGGCAAGGGCTGCCTCTTCAAGAAATTTGCCGGCATCGACGTGTTCGACATCGAACTGGCCGAGAACGATCCCGACAAGCTGGTCGAGATCATCGCGGCGCTCGAGCCCACGCTGGGCGGCATCAACCTGGAAGACATCAAGGCGCCCGAGTGCTTCTACATCGAGAAGAAGCTGCGCGAGCGCATGAACATCCCGGTGTTCCATGACGACCAGCACGGCACGGCCATCATCTCGGCCGCGGCGCTCATCAACGGCCTCGAACTGGTCGGCAAGAAGATCGAGGAGGTCAAGATCGCCGTCTCCGGCGCCGGCGCGGCCGCCATTGCCTGCCTGGACGTGATGGTGGGCCTGGGCGCCAAGCCCGCCAACATCTATGCCTGCGACTCCAAGGGCCTGATCTACATGGGCCGCGCGGGCGGCTTCGACGACTCCAAGGCGCGCTACGCCCAGAAAGACACCGGCGCCCGCACCCTGGCCGACGTGGTGAAGGATGCCGACGTGTTCCTGGGCTGTTCCGCGCCCGGCGTGATGAGCGCCGACATGGTCAAGACCATGGCCGGCCAGCCGATCATCCTGGCGCTGGCCAACCCCGAGCCCGAGATCCGCCCCGAGCTCGCCAAGGCCGTGCGGCCCGACTGCATCATTGCCACCGGCCGCTCGGACTACCCGAACCAGGTCAACAACGTGCTGTGCTTCCCGTACATCTTCCGCGGCGCGCTCGACTGCGGCGCCAGCAAGATCACGGAAGAAATGAAGCTGGCCTGCGTGCGCGAGATCGCCGAGCTCACCAAGGCCGACATCAGCGAGGAAGTGGCCACCGCCTATGCGGGGCAGGAGCTGTCCTTCGGGCCCGACTACATCATTCCCAAACCCTTCGATTCGCGGCTCATCCTGCGCATTGCGCCGGCCGTGGCCAAGGCGGCGGCCGCCTCCGGCGTGGCCGCGCGCCCGATCGAGGACCTGGAGGCCTACCGCCAGCACCTCACGCGCTTCGTGTTCCAGACCGGCATGTTCATGCGCCCGGTGTTCAGCGCCGCCAAGATCGCGGCCGCCAAGCGCGTGGCCTATGCCGAAGGCGAGGACGAACGCGTGCTGCGCGCCGCGCAGTGGGCCATCGACGAAGGCCTGGCCCAGCCCATCCTGGTGGGGCGCCCGGCCGTGATCGAGGCGCGCATCCAGAAGGCCGGCCTGCACATCCGCGCGGGAACCGACTTCGAGATCGTCAACCCCGAGGACGATCCGCGCTTTCGCACCTACTGGGAGACCTTCCACAAGGTCATGGGCCGCCGCGGCGTCACGCCCGAGGCCGCCAAGACCATGGTGCGCCGCTCCAACACCACCATTGCCGCGCTGATGATGCACCTGGGCGACGCCGACGCGATGATCTGCGGCCTGGTCGGACGCTTCGACGTGCACCTGGAGCACATCCGCAACCTGATCGGCCTGAAGCGCGGCGCGCCGGGCTTCGCCACGCTCAATGCGCTCACGCTCGAGAAGCGCACGGTGTTCATCACCGACACCAACGTGAACGAAGACCCGAGTGCCGAGCTGCTCGCGAGCATCGCCATGATGGCCGCCGAAGAGGTGCGCCGCTTCGGCATGCCGCCGAAGGTGGCTTTTCTCTCGCACTCGAACTACGGCACCTCGAGCCGCGGCTCGGCACGCAAGATGCGGCTCGCGCGCGACCTGTTCGCGCAGATGGCGCCCGACATCGAATGCGACGGCGAGATGCACGGCGACGCGGCGCTGTCCGAAGAAGTGCGCCGCACCGCCCTGCCCGAGAGCACGCTCACCGGCGAAGCCAACCTGCTCGTGTGCCCCAACCTCGACTCGGCCCACATCCTCTACAACGTGCTGAAGATGACGGGCGCCAACGGCATCACCGTCGGCCCGATCCTGCTCGGCGCCGCAGGCTCGGCGCATGTGCTCACGCCCTCGTCGACGGTGCGGCGCGTGGTCAACATGACGGCGCTGGCGGTGGCGAACGCGACGACCGCGCTCAAGTAGGCCGCTTTCCCTGAACCAACGCCCCGCTGCAGTACGCCGCGGGGCGTTTTTCATTGCGGCCCAAGCCGGTGCGCCGTGGCCCCCGCCGCCCCCCATTGCGCACCACAACAGTTCCGCGGAAGGGTTCGCACCAATCGCGTGCGGGCACCGTTTTTGCTTGAATGCAGAAGCATTCACCTCCAACGGATCCCGCATGAACAAGCGCCAATTGCTCCAGTCCTTCCTCGCCGCCTCGGCCCTCAGCTTCGGCCTTTCCCCGGCCCTGGCCCAGACCATGACGCCGATCAAGTTCCAGCTCGACTGGCGCTTCGAAGGACCGGCCGCGCTGTTCCTGCACCCCGCCGCCAAGGGCTATTTCAAGGCCGCGGGCCTGGACGTGACCATCGACGCGGGCAACGGCTCGGGCGGCACGGTCACGCGCGTGGCCTCGGGCGCCTACGACATGGGTTTTGCCGACCTCGCGGCGCTGATGGAATTCCACGCCAACAACCCTGACAGCCCCAACAAGCCAGTGGCGGTGATGATGGTCTACAACAACACGCCGGCCTCGGTCATGGCGCTCAAGAAGAGCGGCATCGCCAAGCCGGGCGACCTCGCGGGCAAGAAGCTCGGCGCGCCGGTGTTCGACGCGGGCCGCCGCGCGTTCCCGATCTTCGCCAAGGCCAACAGCATCGGCGCCGTGAACTGGACCGCCATGGACCCGACGCTGCGCGAAACCATGCTGATCCGCGGCGACATCGACGCGATCACCGGCTTCACCTTCACCTCGCTGCTGAACCTCGAGGCCCGCGGCGCCAAGGCCGCCGACATCGTGGTGCTGCCCTACCCCGACTACGGCGTGAAGCTCTACGGCAACGTGATCATCGCCTCGCCCAAGCTCATCAAGGAGAACCCGGAAGCGGTGAAGAAATTCCTCTCGGCCTTTGCCAAGGGGGCGAAGGAAGTGATCGCCAATCCGGCGGTGGCCATCGAGTCGGTGAAAGCGCGCGACGGCATCATCGACAGCAAGCTCGAAACCCGCCGCCTGCAGCTGGCCATCGACACCGTGATCAACAGCGCCGACGCACGCAGCGAAGGCTTTGGCGTGGTCAACGCGGGCCGCATGTCGCTGATGGCCTCGCAGGTGTCGGACGCGTTCAACACCAAGACCCGCGTGAGCCCCGACGCCGTGTGGACCGCCGCGCTGCTGCCGCCGGCGGCCGAACTGAGCGGCGTGCTGCGCAAGTGATGGCGGACGCATCGAACGCAGCCGC
This sequence comes from Variovorax sp. 01T439_2, assembly GCF_056398445.1. Classification (NCBI taxonomy): domain Bacteria; kingdom Pseudomonadati; phylum Pseudomonadota; class Betaproteobacteria; order Burkholderiales; family Comamonadaceae; genus Variovorax; species Variovorax sp. 01T439_2. The sequence continues at coordinate 292 of NZ_JBFTPJ010000209.1, read as the reverse complement.
TGCTCCCTTCGTCGACTTCCAGGACGTCTGGCTCGCCTACAACGAGGAGCTGCTGCGCGCCAACCACTTTGCGGTGGAGGCCATCGACCTGAAGGTCAAGCGCGGGGAGTTCATTGCCATCGTCGGCCCCTCGGGCTGTGGCAAGTCGACCTTCATGAAGCTCACCACGGGACTCAAGATGCCGTCGATGGGGAAGATCCGCATCGACGGCCAGCCCGTGACGGGGCCGCTCAAGATCTCGGGCATGGCGTTCCAGGCGCCGTCGCTGCTGCCGTGGCGCACCACGGTCGAC
>NZ_JBFTPJ010000208.1:0-10577 GCF_056398445.1 Variovorax sp. 01T439_2 | reverse complement strand
GCGCAAGCGCCACGGCGGCTTCGTCGACGATGCCGCCGCGCGAGGTGTTGACCAGCACCGCGCCGCCCTTCATGGCCGCGATGCGCGGCGCATGGAAGAGGTTGCGCGTGCCGTCCACCAGCGGCACATGCAGGCTCACCACGTCGGCCTGCGCCACCAGTGCATCGAGGCCCAGCGGCTGCGTGCCCGTTGCGGCGAAGGCCGGGTGGCTGCCGTCCATCATGGCGTCGAAAGCCACCGTGCGCATGCCGAGCGCCTGCGCAAGCCGCGCCGTCAGTTGCCCGATGGCGCCGAAGCCGACCAGCCCGAGCGTCTTGCCCGCGAGCTCGCGCCCGTTCGACAGCGCATTGCGCGGCCAGCGCCCTGCGGCCACCGCGGCGGTGGAGCCGTAGGCGCCGCGCAGCAGCAGCATGGCGCTCGCGATCACGTACTCGGCCACGCTCAGTGCATTGGCGCCCGTGGCCGGAATCACCCGGATGCCGCGCGCTTCGCAGCCCGCCACGTCGATGTTGTCCAGGCCCACGCCCAGCCGGCCCACCACGGTGCACTGCGTGAGCGCATCCAGCAGTTCGCCACGCACCTGCGTGCGGTTGCGCACGATGAGCGCGTGGGCCCACTTCGCTTCCTTGTAGAGCCGGGCGCCGTCGTCCACCAGCGCCACGTCGTAGAGAACGTCGTGCCGCTCGCGCAATTGCGCAACCGCGGCGGCGTCCATGAACTCCGCAATCACTATCCGCTTCATGATGCCTGCCATCGCGCGGGCGCCGTCAGGCCGACTCGTACAGCCGCGTCAGCACGAACTCGCGGTGGCCCAGCGCTTCGGCCGCGGTGAGCCGGCCGTTGGCGGTGCGCAGCATGCATTCGAGCAACTGGTCGCCGGCCTGGTCGAGCGTCATCTCGCGCTGCAGCAGGCCCGAGGTGTCGACGTCGACGTGCTCGCTCATGAGCCGCACGGTGCGCGGATTGGCGCAGATCTTGATGACCGGCAGGATCGGGTTGCCGATCACGTTGCCCTGGCCCGTGGGGAAGAAGTGCACCGCGTAGCCCGATGCGGCGCACAGCGTGACCATCTCGGCCGCCGCGCTGGACGAGTCCATGAACCACAGGCCCGGGCCGGTGGGCACCTCGGCCTTGTCGAGYACGCCGTCCACCATGCACTTCTTGCCGATCTTCTGGATGTTGCCGAGCGCCTTTTCCTCGATGGTCGTCAGGCCGCCCGCGATGTTGCCCTTGGTGGGTTGCGAGTCCGACAGGTCGCTGGTCTTGTGGCGGTTGATCATGTCCTGGTAGCGGTTGAACATGAACATGAAGCGTTCCTTCACGTCGGGCGTGCGGCAGCGGTCGGCCACGATGCGTTCGCCGCCGGTGATCTCGGAGGTCTCGCCGAACACCAGCGTGTTGCCGGTCTCGTAGAGCTTGTCGAAGGCGTTGCCCACGGTGGGGTTGGAGCCGCAGCCCGAGGTGGTGTCGCTCTCGCCGCACTTGGTGGACACCCACAGTTCGTGGATGCCGCAGGGCTCGCGCTGCTTCTCGCTGGCGGCCTGCACGAACTCGCGCGCCACCTTGCTTGCGCGCAGGATGGTGTCGTGGTCGCCGTGGCCCTCGATGCCGAAGCCGGCCACCGGCTTGCCCGTGGCGGCGATGCCGTCGACCACCTTCTGCGTCCAGCTGTCCTCGATGCCGATGACGACGACCGCCGCCACGTTCGGGTTGCAGCCCGAGCCGATCAGCGTGCGGAAGTGCAGCTCCAGGTCGGCGCCGAACTGCAGGCGGCCGTAGGGATGCGGAATGGCCAGCGCGCCCTTGATGTTGTGGGCCACCGCTTCGGCGGCCGCGTTGGAGAGATCGTCCAGCGGCAGGATGATGACGTGGTTGCGCACGCCGACGCGGCCGTTTTCGCGGCGGTAGCCGAGGAAGGTGGTGTCTTTGGAAATGATGGACATGCGGTTCTTTCGGATTCGTGGGTGATGTGGAATTCGCGAAGCGGGGCAGGGGCCTACCAGCGCTTGGTCTTGATGTTCTGCACGTGCGCGTGCTCGCCGGCCTTGATCGGCGCCACCACCTTGCCCATGTCGATGCCGTACTTCCACACCGTGTCGCCGGGCGCCATGTCCTTGAGCGCGACCTTGTGGCCGATCGGGATGTCCTGGCGCGCATCGACGCTGGTCATGCGGTCCTCGTCCATGATCCAGCCGCTGAGCGACATGCCGGCCTTGACGCCTTCCACCACCACGACCGCGACCGTGTCCTTCGCGTCGTGCAGAACGAAATGAATCATCGTTGTCTCCTGTTGTGACTTGCTGAGAATTTGCAGCCGGGCCAGTGTCCGAGTGCGCGTCTCCGCGTGTCAAACAGGTCATATGAATGACTTGGATGAATCGCGATGCGGCCGCCACAATGCGCCATGCCCCGCTCGACAGACATCTGCGCGTTCGAACCGATTCCCGCCGAGTCGGCGGGTGCGCCGCTCTACCGGCTCGTCAAGCGCTCGCTGCTGCGCGCCATCGAATCGGGGCGCTGCGCGGCCGGCAGCGTGCTGCCGAGCGAGAGCGAGCTGGCGGCGGCGCTGGGCGTGTCGATCGGCACGCTGCGCCACGCGACCGACGACCTGGTGGCCGAGCACATCCTCGTGCGGCGGCAGGGGCGCGGCACCTTCGTTGCGGTGCACAACGACGACCGCTTCATGTTCCAGTTCTTCCATGTGGAGCGCAGCGACGGCCTCAGGCAGGCGCCGCAGGTGGAGTTCGTCGCTTTCGAGCGCGTGCGCATGGACGAGGAGCCCGCGCAGGCGCTGGGCCTGCGGACGGGCGAGCCGGCCATCCAGATCGACAACCGGCTGCTGCTGCAGGGCCGGGCGGTGATCCACGACCGGCTCACGCTGCCGGCACTGCTCTTCAAGGGCCTGACCGAGAAGCGCTTTCGCGAGCGGCCGAGCACCATCTACCACCTCTACCAGACCGAGTTCGGCATCACCGTGACGCTGGCGCGCGAGCGCGCACGCGCGATGGCGGCCGACCGCAGCGTGGTGCGCATCCTGGGCGTGGCGCCGGGCGCGCCGGTGATGGAGGTGCGGCGCACCGCGCTCACCTTCGGCGACAAGCCGGTGGAGTACCGCGTGTCGACCATCAACACGGCGCAGTACGAGTACGTGCACCTGCTGTCGCGGCCGGCCTGATCGGCTTCGTGCGGCCTAGCGCGCGGATGGAACGCGCGGCACGGTCGCCCCGCAGTGCCGCAGGAAGTCCGCCGTCGCGCGGCCCAAAAGCTTGTCGCGATGCATCACCGTGGCCAGCCGCCGCATGCCCGCGGGCAGCCGCGTGCGCAGCTCGATCAGGTGGCCGTCTTCCAGCGCCTGCGCCACCGTGTAGCGCGAAAGGCAGGCCAGGCCCGTGCCCGAGGCCACCACCCGCTTGATGGCCTCGGTGCTGCCGAGCTCGAAGCCCACGCGCACCTGTTCCAGGTTCTGGATCAGCCACGCATCGGTGACCTGCCGCGTGCCCGAGCCGTGCTCGCGCAGCACCCAGGTGGCCTGCGAGAGCTGGTGGTGGGTGGCAATGCGCTTGGCGAGCGGATGGCCCGGTGCGGCGACGATCACCAGCTCGTCTTCGCGCCAAGCGCGCACCACCAGGTCGGGGTGCGTCTGCGGCCCCTCGATGAAGCCGACGTCCACGTCGAACCCCGCCACCGCCTCGATCACGTCGCGCGTGTTGGCAATGTGCAGGTGAACCTGGCTCTGCGGATGGAGCGCCGTCCATTGCGATACGCGCTCGGGCAGCAGGTACTCGCCGATGGTGAAGCTGGCCGCCACGCGCAGCGGCGCCGCGTGCTCGCCGCTGAACAGTGCCTCCACCTCGCCAGCCTGGTCGAGCAGGGCCTGGGCCTTGGGCAGCAGCGCGCGGCCGTTCTCGTTGAGCACCAGGCGGCGGCCGAGCCGGTCGAACAGCAGGGCGCCCACGGAAGCCTCCAGGTCGGCCAGCGCGCTGCTCGCGGCCGACTGCGAGCGCGCGACGCGGTCGGCCGCGGCGCGCGTGCTGCCTCCCCGGGCCGTGGCCACGAACACCTCGAGCTGGCGCAGGTTGAGCCGAAGCCGCTGCGCGGTCTGCTGCTGATCTGTTTTTCCGGTCATCGTGAGCGATATTCTCCGCTTTTTCGTTTGATCGATGCTCTCTAACATCGGCGCAGCCCCGCACAAAAAAACGAAGGACCGCCAGTGTTCAGTTTCCTGTCCCGAGAGCCCGTCCACGATCCGCTCGCCGCCCCCACGCCCACGGCGGACACCCAGGTCAAGACCACCACCTGCTACATGTGCGCCTGCCGCTGCGGCATTCGCGTGCACCTGCGCGAAGGCGAGCATGGCCCGGAGGTGCGCTACATCGACGGCAACCCCGAGCATCCGCTGAACAAGGGCGTGATCTGCGCCAAGGGCTCCTCGGGCATCATGAAGCAGGTGTCGCCCGCGCGCCTGACGCAGCCGCTGCTGCGCAAGGCCGGCAGCGAGCGCGGGGCCGGGGAGTTCGAGCCCATCAGCTGGGAGCGCGCCTTCGACATGCTGGCCGAGCGGCTCGGCAAGATCCGCGCGACCGATCCGAAGAAGTTCGCCCTCTTCACGGGCCGCGACCAGATGCAGGCGCTCACGGGCCTGTTCGCGCGCCAGTTCGGCACGCCCAACTATGCGGCGCACGGCGGCTTCTGTTCGGTCAACATGGCCGCGGGAATGATCTACACCATCGGCGGCAGCTTCTGGGAATTCGGCGGGCCCGACCTCGACCGCGCCAAGCTGTTCGTGATGATCGGCACGGCCGAAGACCATCACAGCAACCCGATGAAGATCGCCATCAGCAAGTTCAAGCGTGCAGGCGGACGCTTCATTTCGATCAATCCGGTGCGCACGGGCTACTCGGCCATTGCGGACGAATGGATTCCGATCAAGCCCGGCACCGACGGCGCCTTGTTCATGGCGCTGCTGCACGAGCTGATCGCAAGCGACCTGATCGACCACGCGTTCTTGAAGCGCTTCACCAATGCGCCGCAGCTCGTGGTGCTGGACGACTGCGAGCGCCAGGGCCTCTTCGCCTTCGACCCGGACCCCACGCGCGGGCCGCCCGGCGACGGCCGCCATCCGCACAACAAGCTGGTGTGGGACAAATCGAGCGGCAGCGTGAAGAACGCCTACCCCGAAGGCATTGCAGACGGCTGCGACCCCGCGCTCGAGGGCCACTACACGCTGGCCGACGGCACGCGCGTCGCGCCCTCGTTCCAGCTGCTGCGCGATCGCGTGGCCAACTGCACGCCCGAATGGGCCGAGGCCATCACCGGCATCGATGCCGAGCGCATCCGCAAGCTCGCGCGCGAGATGGGCGAGACCGCCCTCAGGCAGGCCTTCGAGCTGCCCATTGCGTGGACCGATGCCTGGGGCAAGGAGCACCCGAGCACGCAGGCGCGGCCCGTGGCCTTCCACGCGATGCGCGGGCTCGCGGCCCATTCGAACGGCTTCCAGACCGTGCGCGCGCTGGCCGTGCTGATGAGCGTGCTCGGCACCATCGACGCACCCGGCGGCTTCAGGCACAAGGCGCCGTACCCGCGCCACATCGTGCCCAACTACCGTGCCTTCAACGACCCCGGAATGATCCAGCCCAACACGCCGCTCAATGCCGCGCCGCTGGGCTTTCCGGCCAACCCGGAAGAGCTGGCCATCAACCCCGACGGCTCGCCGATCCGCATCGACCATGCGTTCTCGTGGGAGCACCCGCTGTCGGCGCACGGGCTCATGCACAACGTGATCACCAATGCGGTGATGGGCGACCCCTACCGCATCGACACGCTGCTGATCTTCATGGCCAACATGGCCTGGAACTCCAGCATGAACACCATGGCCGTGCGCGAGATGCTCAACCGCAAGGACGAGAAGGGCGAGCACATGATCCCCTTCCTGGTGGTGTGCGACGCCTTCCAGAGCGAGACCGTGGCCTTTGCCGACCTGGTGCTGCCCGACACCACCTACCTGGAGCGCCACGACGTGATGAGCATGCTCGACCGGCCGATCTCGGAATTCGACGGACCGGTCGATTCGGTGCGCATTCCGGTGGTGCCGCCCACCGGCCAGTGCAAGCCTTTCCAGGAGGTGCTGATCGAGCTGGCCTCGCGCCTGAAGTTTCCGGCCTTCACCACGTCCGAGGGCGGGCGCAAGTTCTCGGGCTATCCGGACTTTGTCGTCAACTTCCAGCCGCAGCCGGGCATCGGCTTTCTGATGGGCTGGCGCGGCAAGGACGGCACCGAGCACCTGCGCGGCGAGCCCAACCCGAAGCAGTGGGAAGCGTATGCAGAGAACAACTGCGTYTTCCAGTACCACATGCCSGARACCATGCACTACATGCGCAACTGGAACCGCGARTACCTCGACTTYGCRAAGGACAAGGGCTGGCGCCAGCGCAACGACCCGGTGCAGCTGGCGCTGTACTCCGACACGCTGCAGAGCTTCCGCCTGGCCGCGCAGGGCAAGAGCCCGGGCCGGCAGCCGCCCGACGCGCTGCGGGAGCGCATCGACACCTACTTTGATCCGCTGCCTTTCTGGTATCCGCCGCTCGAGGAGGCCTCGACCGATCTCGATGCCTATCCGCTCAACGCCATCACACAACGGCCGATGGCGATGTACCACTCGTGGGATTCGCAGAACGCGTGGCTGCGGCAGATCCACAGCCACAACTATCTCCACGTGAACCCGCTCACCGCGCAGGCCGCGGGCATTGCCGATGGCGGCTGGTGCTGGGTCGAGAGCCAATGGGGCCAGGTGCGCTGCATGCTGCGCTACAGCGAGGCCGTGGAGCCCGGCACCGTGTGGACCTGGAACGCGATCGGCAAGGCCGATGGTGCCTGGCAGCTGGCGCCCGGTGCGGACGAGGCGCGCAAGGGCTTCCTGCTCAACCACCTGATCAGCGAGGAACTGCCTTGCGCGGGCACCGCGAGCGGCCGCATCAGCAATTCGGATCCGGTCACGGGGCAGGCGGGCTGGTACGACGTGCGCGTGCGCATACGGCCGGCGGAACCGGGCGAGCCGGAAGAACCCACGGCGGCCTTCATCACCGCATAGCCACCAGTTCCAACGCCGCTGCCCCCACCCCAACCCTCCCCCGGAAGGGGAGGGAGAAATGCCAGCGTCCGCGCCGAGCCGGGCGAAACCCTCGCCAAGCAACTCGCCCTCGTCATCGACCTCAACGTCTGCGTCGGCTGCCATGCCTGCGTCACTTCGTGCAAGCAGTGGAACACCTCCGGCAGCGCCGGCCCGCTTGCGGATGCGCAGCCCTACGGCGCCAACCCCACCGGCACTTTCTTCAACCGCGTGCAGACCTACGAGGCCGGCACCTTCCCGGCCACGCAGACGGTGCACTTCCCCAAGAGCTGCCTGCACTGCGAAGACCCGCCCTGCGTGCCCGTGTGCCCCACGGGTGCGAGCTACAAGCGCAAGGAAGACGGCATCGTGCTGGTCGACTACGACAAGTGCATCGGCTGCAAGYACTGCGCATGGGCCTGTCCGTACGGTGCACGCGAGCTCGACGAGGAGCGCCAGGTCATGACCAAGTGCACGCTGTGCGTCGACCGCATCTACGACGAGCACCTGCCCAAGGAAGACCGCAAGCCCGCCTGCGTCAAGGCCTGCCCCACCGGCGCGCGCCTGTTCGGCGACGTGAAGGACCCGGACTCCGAAGTGTCGAAGGCCATCCGCGAACGCGGCGGCTACCAGCTGATGCCCGAGTGGGAGACGAGCCCGGCCAACCAGTACCTGCCGCGCCGCGTCACGCAGCAGACCGCGGGGCAGGAGGAATAAGGGCATGCATCCCGCGTTCTCTATTCTTTTCTTCACCACGCTGGCTGGCGCCGCGCAGGGCCTGGTCGTCGCGCTTGCGCTCGCGGCGCTGTTCGGCAAGGGCCTCGCGCCCGGCTTCCTCACGCTGGCGCTGGGCGTGGCCGAGGTGCTGCTCGTGGCTGGCCTGGCCGCATCGTTCATGCACCTGGGCCGCAAGAGCCGCGCATGGCGCGCCGTGCTGATGTGGCGCACCTCGTGGATGTCGCGCGAAGTCATCGTGCTGCCGGCGTTCATCGCGCTGGTGGCACTGTGGTGGCTGTCGCTGCGCTTCGGTGCCGGTGCGCCGTGGTCGTGGCTGCTGCCGGTGCTGGTGCTATGCGGTGCGGCCGCGCTCTGGTACTGCACTGCCATGATCTATGCGTGCCTGCGCTTCATCGAGGAATGGGCGCACCCGCTGACTGTCGTCAACTTCACGCTGATGGGCCTCTCGTCGGGGCTGGTGCTGGCCTGTGCGATGGCGGTGCTGTCGGGCGAGTCGCGCTTCGTGCAGCTGTTCGGGCCCTGCGCGCTCGCCGCCACGCTCGCGGCATGGGCCGCACGCAGCGGGGCGCTCAGGCGCAATGCGGCGATCCGCCACAAGTCGACCTTGCAATCGGCCACCGGCATCCGCGCCGGGAAGCTCGTGCAAAAGTCGATGGGCATGTCGGCCGGCTCGTTCAACACGCGCGAGTTCTTTCATGGTGCCACGCTGGCCGCGCTCAGGAACATGAAGCTCGGTTTCCTGCTGCTGGCCTTCGTGCTGCCTTCGCTGCTGCTGCTGTGGGGCGTTGCCGGCGGGGCCGTGTGGCCGTGGCTGCTGGCGGTGCTGGTGCAGGCGCCCGGCCTGCTTGCGGAGCGCTGGTTCTTCTTCGCGCAGGCGAAGCACCCGCAGAACCTGTACTACCAGGTGGTGTCCTGAAGACCCGGTCAAGGGCGTCGTTCAGGCCTGGACAGGCCCCCCCTAAGCGTGCGGCCGTCAGGCGACAGCGCGATGCCGTTTGGCGTCATCACCGGCCGCGCCCACGTCATGCCTGGATCGGCGTCAGCAGTTTGTCGGGCGTGATCGGCAGGTCGCGCACGCGCCGGCCGGTCGCGTTGTAGACCGCGTTGGCAATGGCGGCGGCCACGCTGGTGATGCCGATCTCGCCCACGCCCTTCACGCCCATGCGGTTGACCCGGGTGTCGGTTTCGGGCGCAAAGAGCACCTGCACGTCGCCGATGTCCGCGTTCACGGGCACGTGGTAGTCGGCCAGCGTGCGCGTGACGAAGTGGCCGCTGCGCTCGTCGAGCACCGACTCTTCCATCAGCGCGTTGCCGATGCCCCAGACGATGCCGCCGATGATCTGCGACGCCGCGGTCTTGGGGTTGAGGATGCGCCCGGCCGCAATCACCGCGAGGTAGCGCGGCACGCGCACCAGCCCCAGGTCTTCGTCGACCCACACTTCGGCAAAGTTGGCACCAAAGGCATAGTGCGACCAGGCGGCGATGTCCGCGCCCGGCGTGGCCGTGTTGCTGGCGCGCCATTCGTTCAGCTGGGCCGCCTGCAGCAGCTCCGCCACGCTGGGTTCGCGCACGAAGCGCAGGCTGACCTTCTCGCGCAGTTGCTGCTTGGCCGCTTCGCAGACCGCGAGCGCCGCGGTGCAGAAGGTGTTGGCGCCCCAGGAGCCGCCCGAGCCGGGCGTGGGCGGCAGGGCCGAATCGCCGAGCCGCACCTGCACCTTGTCGAGCGGCAGGCCCAGCGTCTCGGCCGCGGTCTGCGCAATGACGGTGTAGCTGCCGGTGCCGAGATCGGTCGCGCACATCTCGACCACCGCGCGCACGTCGCGGCCATTGCGCGTGAGCAAGAGGTTGGCCGAGGCGCCGCGGTGCGGTGCGCCGCGCGATGCCGCGCTCATGCCGTAGCCCACCAGCCAGTGGCCCTGCCTGCGGTTGCGCGGCATGGCGCTGCGGTTGCTCCAGCCGAATTTCTCGGCGCCGATGCGCATGCATTCGACGAGCGAGCGGCTGCCGAAGGGCTTGCCCGTGTCGAGGTCGGTCCTGGCATCGTTCCTCACGCGCAGTTCCACGGGGTCGATCTTCAGCTGCTCGGCGAGTTCATCCATCGCCGATTCGAGCGCAAAGCTGCCGGGCGCCTCGCCCGGTGCGCGGGTCCACTTCGGCGTCTGCACGTTGAGCCTGAAGGCGCGGTGGGTGACCTGAGAGTTCGGCACCTCGTACATCATTCGCGAGATGACGCCGGTCTGCTCGACGAACTCCTCGTGCACCGAAGTGTGGGTGACGGTGTCGTGGCCCAGCCCCGTGAGCCGGCCGCTCGCATCCGCACCCAGCCGCATGTGCTGGCGGTTGTGCTGGCGCAGGCCGACCACCATGAACATCTGCTGCCGCGTGAGCACATGCTTGACCGGCCGCTTCACGAGGCGCGCGGCCAACACCGTGAGCATCGCGTTGTCGCGCGTGAGGATCTTGCTGCCGAAGCCACCGCCCACGAACGGGCACACCACGCGCACGTTCTCGCGCGGAATGTCGAAGGTGGCGGCAATCGCGGGGGCGGCATCGCTCACCATCTGCAGCGAGTGGTGCACCGTGACCTTGTTGTCGCCCTCCCATGCGGCCACGGTGGTGAAGGTGAGCTACGACGCGGCCCAGCCCCGCATCGGCTTCGACGCCAACGTCAAGAACGCCTACGCGCCGGCGGCCATCAACGCCGGCTACAAGACCGACACGCGGCGCGGCGATC
>NZ_JBFTPJ010000207.1:0-7252 GCF_056398445.1 Variovorax sp. 01T439_2 | reverse complement strand
CGCTCGGGCCCGCTGGCCGCGGCGGCCGGATCGCCGGTGCCGCTCGAATCCGAGCGCGGCTACCACGTGGTCGTCGAAGGCGCTTCGGTGGGGCCGCGCACGCCGACGATGGTGGCCGACGGCAAGCTCATCGCGCACTGGATGGACGGCGGCCTGCGCGCGGCCGGCCAGGTCGAGATCGGCGGGCTCGATGCCGCGCCCGACTGGCGGCGCGCCGAGATCCTGCACCGGCACCTGCTGTCGATGTTTCCGGCGCTGGCCGCCCAGCCGCCGCAGGCGGTGGCCGTGAAGCACTGGCTCGGCCACCGGCCCAGCCTGCCCGATGGGCTGCCCTGCATCGGCGCGTCCGCGGCCAGCGCGGACATCGTGCTGGCCTTCGGGCATGGGCACGTGGGCCTGTGCGGTTCGGCGCGCACCGGCAGGCTCGCGGCGCAATTGCTCGCGGGCACCGCGCCCGAGACGGCGCTGGCTCCTTTCGATCCCGCCCGCTTCAGCTGACGCGCGGCGCGGTCTTCCTCAGCGGTAGCCCTGGTAGACGCGGCTGCGGCCATCGGCCAGCACCAGCAGCACGTCGTAGGGATCGCGCCGATCGCCATAAGCGGCGCCGTCCATGCCGGGCGATCCGACCGGCATGCCAGGGACGGCGAGGCCGATGGCCTTGGGCCTTTCGCGCAGCAGCCTGTGCACCTCGCGCGCGGGCACGTGGCCTTCGAGCGCATAGCCGCCGACCAGGCCGGTGTGGCACGAGCCCAGCGCGGCGGGAATGCCGAGCCGCGTGCGCGCGGCGCTGTTGCCAGCATCGTGCACGCGGATAGCGAAGCCGTTCGCCTCGAGGTGCTTGACCCAGTCCTGGCAGCACCCGCAGTTCGGGTCCTTCCAGATCTCGACCATCGGTGCGGCGGCCGATGCGGCCAGCGGCCATGCCGCCGTGGATGCGAGCGCGAGCAGCGGGGCGGCGCGCAGAAGAAGGGTGCGTCTTTGCATGGCTTGTTTCTCCTCAGGACGGCAGCTGCGCGCGGGCCTTGTCGGCCCACGCCTGCAGGTTGTCGAGCAGGTCTTTCTGGCTGAAGGAACAGCTCTCCTCGCTGAACAGCGCGCTCGATTCGAGCCGGTCGAGCAGGTTCAGCAGCACCTCGCCATAGCGAGGCGGCAGGGCCGCGAGCAGTTCGCTGCTCGCACGCGCCTCGTTCGAGAGCGCGGCGACCGATCCGCCGCCGCCTTGCAGCGCCGCGATGCCACTGCCGATGGTTTCGAGTTGCCGTGCGGCGGTGTTCATGGCGAAGCCTTTCCGGGTGGCGGCAGCGAGAGGCCGCGTTCGCGCATCAGGTCGCGCAGCACGTCGGGGTAGTCGGTGATGAGGCCGTCCGCGCCCCAGTCCATCAGCCGCAGCATGTCGGCGCGCTGGTTCACGGTCCAGGGCAGCACCTTGAGGCCGAGGCCTTGCGCTTCCTTGATGGCGGGCCGTGTCAGGTCGTTGTAGGCCGGCGACCAGATGACGGGCCCGCCCGCCGTGCCGGCCGCGGCCTTGACCAGCTGCGGCGTCGACGCGAACTGCGCCGCGTCGAGGCCGGCCGTCCAGCGGCTGTCCTTGAGCGTGCGCGCGGAGCTCAGGTAGGCCCGCGGCAATTGCGGCGCAAGCTGGCCGACCAGCGCAAGCGTGCGCCAGTCGAAGCTCTGGATGGTCACCCGGCCGCCCATCTGCGCCTTGTCGATCTCGGCGAGCAGGGCGCGCACCATCGGCTCGGGCGCGGCGGTTTCGTCGGGCTTGGTGGGGTCGATCTTGGTCTCGATGTTGAAGCGCACCGTGGCCGCCGCGGCGCCGCGTGCGCGCACATGGTCGAACAGCGCGGCCAGGGTCGGAATGCGCTCGCCGTCGCGCGGCAGCTGCAGCGCGAACTGCTTGCCGTAGTTGCTCGCGGGATTCAGCCGGCCCACGTCGTAGCTCTGAAGCTGGGCCAGCGTCAGGGAGCGGACGGTGGGGCCGGCCTTCGATGCGAGCCACGCACCGTTCGCGTCGCGCGTGTGGTCGGCATTGAGCGCGGTGTCGTGCGAGATCACGACCACGCTGTCGGCCGTGAGCCCGATGTCGAGTTCAAGCGTGTTCACACCCAGGTCGATCGCGTTCGAGAACGCGGCCAGCGTGTTCTCGGGTGCGAGCCCGCGCCCGCCGCGATGCGCCTGCAGGTCGAAGTGCTGCTTTGCCGCGGGGAGAATGGCCGCGCAGCCCGCAACGAGCAACGCGGCGGCAAGCAGTGGGAATTTCATTTCAGCTGCACCTTGATGCCGTCGTCCTGCACCGTGATGTCGCCGATCTCGTAGGTCTTGCGCCCCACCGTGAGTTCTTCGGCCGTGAAGCTGCGCAGCACCTGCCCCTGCAGCAGCTCCTGCGCCACCACCGCGCCCACCTGCTGCAGGCGTTCCGCATCGCGGCCCTGCACGCCCTGCAGCTCGAGGCGCTCGGCCTTGGGATGGTCCAGGCGCAGCGCGCGCGCCGCGGCGTCGTAGCGCAGCGCGCTGCTGACCGAGACCACGCCCTGTACCGGCGAGGCGGCCAGCAGGGGGCTGGCAATGGTCAGCGTGGCCGTGATGGCCGCGCGGTTGCTGCGCGCATCCAGGCCCAGCTGCGGGTCGCGCAGCCCGACCATGAAGATCTCGGCATAGCGCTCGGCCACCGGAAAGCGCTTGGCGATCTGCGCCTGCAGTTCGTCGCGCGTGGCGGTGTATTCGCTGGTGAAGAAGTTGAAGCCGGCCAGCGCGGAAAGCGGCGCCTGCAGGGCCGCGGCGCCGCACAGCGCGCGCAGCAGCATCCAGCGGCGGGAGGTGGTGAAGGGCAGGGAGCGGATTTGCATACTCCTCGGAGCTTGCCACAGCCCGCGAGGTTCCGGCCAGTACGGCCTCCGGCCGGCGCGCTGGGCCGATGCTGCTATGCGGACAGGAAAATCTCCTACGCGGCCGGGCCGCCCAGCAGGCCACGTTCAAGGCTTGGAAAAAAAGACCAACGATGCAGGGCACGACGCGAATCGGAATTTCTGGCTGGCGCTATGCGCCATGGCGCGGCCGCTTCTATCCGAAAGGGCTGGCGCAGCGGCTCGAGCTCGACTTTGCCTCGCGCATGCTGCCCACCATCGAGATCAACGGCTCGTTCTATTCGCTGCAGCGCCCCGTGTCCTACCAGGCATGGCACGACGCGACGCCCGACGATTTCGTGTTTGCGGTGAAGGGGCCGCGCTACATCACCCACAACCTGCGGCTCAAGGAACCGCGCGCCGCGCTGGCCAACTTCTTTGCGTCGGGCGTGTTCGCACTCGGCGCCAAGCTGGGCCCGATTCTCTGGCAGCTGCCGCCGTCCTTCGCCTACGACGGCGATCGCCTCGAGGAATTCCTGGCGCTGCTGCCCCGGGACGGCCGCTCGGCCCTCAAGCTCGCGCGGCAGCACAACGAGAAGCTCAGCGACGACCGTGCTTTGCTGAAGGCGCCCGCGAAGCTGCGCATCCGGCATGCGGTGGAAGTGCGCCATGCGAGCTTTGCGAATGCGGACTTCATCGCGATGCTGCGCCGCCATGGCGTTGCGCTGGTGGTGGCCGACACGGCAGGGCGCTGGCCGCTGCTCGAAGACCTGTGCGCCGACTTCGTCTACATGCGGCTGCATGGCGACAAGGAGCTCTATGCGAGCGGCTACGACGATGCCGCGCTCGACCGCTGGGCCAAGCGCATCGACGCCTGGCGCCATGGACGGCAGGTGAAGGACGCGAGGCTGGCCGTGCCTTCGCGCCGGCTCTCCGGCCGCAAGGGGCGCGACGTGTTCTGCTACTTCGACAACGACGTCAAGGTGCACGCGCCCTACGACGCCGCGCACCTCGCGGCCCGGCTCGGCGTGGCCACCGGACTGGGGGAGGACGACAACTTCGAAGCGCCGCCGGACATGGCCGTGCGAAAGCCGGCGCGTGCGCGCTCAGGCCGCAAGTAGCGCGGCGCCCGCGTACCGCTTCAGTCGTGCAGCGACGAAAGGAATTGCTTCAGCTCGGCCGTCTGCGGATTGCCGAAGATGTCGGCCGGCGGCCCCATCTCGTGCACGCGGCCCTGGTGCATGAAGATGACGCGGTCGCTCACCTTGCGCGCGAAGCTCATCTCATGCGTGACCATCAGGAGCGTGATGCCTTCGTCGGCCAGCGACTCCACCACGCGCAGCACCTCGCCCACCAGCTCGGGGTCGAGCGCCGAGGTGATCTCGTCGCACAGCAGCACAGCCGGCTCCATTGCCAGCGCGCGGGCGATGGCCACGCGCTGCTGCTGGCCGCCCGAGAGCTGCTCGGGCATGGCGTCGAATTTTTCGGCCAGGCCCACGCGTTCGAGCAGCTTGCGCGCCTGCGAGGCCGCCTCCATGCCGCTGCGCTTCTTCACCAGCGTGGGGGCGAGCATCACGTTCTTGCCGACCGTGAGATGCGGAAACAGGTTGAAGCTCTGGAAGATCATGCCCACGCGCTGGCGCAGCTCGCGCATGGCCATGGCGCTCTCGTGCAGCAGGGGCTTGCCATCGACCGTGAGCGAGCCTTCCTGGAACACCTCGAGCCCGTTGATGCAGCGCAGCAGCGTGCTCTTGCCCGAGCCGCTCTTGCCGATGATGGCAATGACTTCGCCGCGCTTCACCTCGAGGTCGATGCCCTTGAGCACCTCGTTGGCGCCATACGACTTGCGCAGTGCGGTCACGCGCACGATCGGCGCGGCAAAGGTCTGGGATTCAAGCACGGCGGCCATGGGATTTCCTCTCGAGATTCTTGGCGTACAGGCTTACCGGGAAGCACAGCACGAAATAAAGCAGCGCCACGCAGCTGAACACCACGAAGGGCTGGAAGGTGGCGTTCGAAATCATGCTGCCGGCCTTGGTGAGCTCGACGAAACCGATCACCGAGGCGAGCGCCGTGCCCTTGATCACCTGCACCAGGAAGCCCACCGTCGGCGCGATCGCGATCTTCACCGCCTGCGGCAGGATCACGTGGCGCATCTGTTCGCTGAAGCTCAGCGCCAGGCTGCCCGAGGCTTCCCACTGGCCCTTGGGAATGGCGGCCACGCAGCCGCGCCAGATCTCGGTGAGGAAGGCGCTGGTGTAGAGCGTGAGCGCCACGCTGGCCGCGGTCCACGCCGACACGTCGATGCCGAACAGCGCAATGCCGAAGTAGGCGAGGAACAGCTGCATCAGCAGYGGYGTGCCCTGGAACAGCTGCACGTAGAGGCCGACGGCGCGGCCCATGGCGCTGCCGCCGCGCAGCCGCAGGAACAGCAGCAGCGCGCCCACCAGCCCGCCGCCGATGAAAGCGATGAGCGAGAGCACGACGGTCCAGCGCAGCGCCATCAGCAGGTTGCGCAGGATGTCCCAGAGAGAAAAATCGACCATGGTGGTGGCGTCCTGCGTTCAGCGGCCGAAGAAGAATCTCGGCCCGGCCCAGTTGAGCAGCCTGCGCAGCGCAACGGCCAGCGCCAGGTAGAGCAGCGTGGCGACGATGAAGGCCTCGAAGGCGCGGAAGTTGCGGCTCTGGATGAGGTTGGCCGCGTAGCTCAGCTCCTCGGTGGAGATCTGCCCGCACACGGCCGAGCCCAGCATCACGATGATGATCTGGCTCACCATGGCGGGCCACACCTTCTTGAGCGCCGGCGGCAGCACCACGCGGGTGAACACCTGCACCTTGTCGAGCGCCAGGCTCACGGCCGCCTCGATCTGTCCCTTGGGCGTGGCCTCGATGCCGGCGCGGATGATCTCGGTGGAATAGGCCCCGAGGTTCATCACCATCGCAATGATCGATGCCACCTCCGGCGTGAGCTTGACGCCCGCCGCGGGCAGCCCGAAGAAGATGAAGAACAGCTGCACGATGAAGGGCGTGTTGCGGATCAGCTCCACATAGCTGCCGACCACCCAGCGCAGCCACGCCGGCCCGCTGGCGCGCGCCCAGGCGCAGGCCACGCCCACGGCCATGCCGATGACGGTGGCGATGGCCGTCAGGCCGACCGTCCACGCGATGCCCTTGGCGAGCAGCCGCCAGTCGACGAGAACAGCACCGAAGTCGAATTCCATGGCCGCGCCTTTGTTCGGGGTTCAGCGAGCGAGGCTCAGACCGGCAGGTCGCCGGCGGCCTTGCCGAGCCACTTCTTCGACATGGCGTCGAGCGTGCCGTCCTTCTTGGCGGCCGCAATGATCTCGTTGACCTTGGTCTTCAATGCGGTTTCGCCCTTGGCCACGCCGACGAAGCAGGGGCTGTCCTTCAGCAGCAGCTTGAACTCGGCGCTCACCTTCGGATTCTTGGCGAGCATGTCGCCGGCAACCGCCGCGCTGGTGGCCAGGGTCTGCGTCTGGCCGGCCACGAAGGCCGCGATGGTGGCGTTGTTGTCCTCGAAGCGGCGGTAGTCGACGTTCGGCGGCGCCACCTTGTTCAGTTCCTGGTCTTCCATCGCGCCGCGCGTCACAGCAACGGTCTTGCCGGCCATGTCGGCAAAGCTCGTGAGCTTCATGCTCTTGGAGGCATACACGGCCTGGAAGAAGGGCGCGTAGGCGGCGGAGAAGTCGATCACCTTCTCGCGCTCGGGGTTCTTGCCGAGCGTGGAGATCACGAGGTCGGCCTTGCGCGTCTGCAGGTAGGGAATGCGGTTGGCGCTGGTCACGGGCACCAGCTCGACCTTCACGCCGAGCTTGGCGGCGATCAGCTCGGCCATTTCCACGTCCAGGCCCTGGGGCTTCATGTTCCTGTCGACCGAGCCGTAGGGCGGATAGTCGGTGGGCACGGCGATCTTGATGGTCTTGGCCTTCAGCACGTTGTCCAGCGCGTTCTGGGCCTGGGCCGTACCTGCCGCCGCCAGCATGGCAACGGATGCAAGCGCGAGCGAGAGATGGCGTTTGGACGAAGAGAAAGTCATAGCAGGGCTCCTAGGTAAGTCGATGAATCGGTGTCGTCGGGGGAGGGCGCGGCGGCCTTGCGCCGCGTGGGCTTGGCCGCGGTGGTTTTCTTCTGCGGCTGCAGCGGCGCCAGCGCGTCGCGCAGCTGCGCGAGCGGATCGGTCGGCGCCTGCACGCGCAGCGCCGACTGCACCGTGCCGATGTGCGCGGCCATCAGCGCCTCGGCGGCGGCGTGGTCGCCCCGCTCGAGGGCGGAAACGATCTGCACATGGTCCTCGCAGGACTGCACGGCGTCGTGCGTGGACTGGTAGAGCATGGCGATCAGCGTGGTGCGCGCGGTGAAGTCGCGCAGCGTGTCGGCCAAGAGCG
>NZ_JBFTPJ010000206.1:0-7295 GCF_056398445.1 Variovorax sp. 01T439_2 | reverse complement strand
CGCCGAACATGTGGCACATTTTTTCTTCGGTGTCGGCGATGAGTTCGAACGGGAGTTCGAGCTTGGCCTTGAACTCGTCGTGCGACTTCATGTTGTCGCGGGACACGCCGAACACCGTGGCGCCGGCCTTTTCGAAGTCCTTGTAGCGGTCGCGAAACTGCATGGCTTCGGTCGTGCAACCCGGAGTGTTATCTTTCGGGTAAAAATACATGACCAGCACGTGGCCGAGATGAGAGGTATTCGAGACTTTCAGTCCGCCCGTGGCGTTGGCGTCGAATTCAGGAATGGGTTTGTTGACAACGATCGCCATGAAACTTGTTTTCTCCGTTGGTTTCCATTGATCGGGCGCTTTGCAGCACACTCGACGAATGGAGGATTGGTCGTTGCTAACTGGAGCAGCAGGCCTGTTCGCAACCCGGTATTTTACCCCGAAAAGCCTTCTCTCACCGCTCGGGCGGTTCCACGAGGAGGGCGGCGATCACGTGGCGGCCTTCGCCGGCCAGGATGTTGTAGGTGCGGCAGGCGGCGGGGGTGTCCATGGTCTCCACGCCGGTGCGCCTGGCCATCAGGGGCTGGAGCCAGGCAGGCTGCGGGAACCGGATGCGTGATCCGCTTCCGAAAATGACCAATTCCGCGCCCAGCGACGCAAGCTGGGCGAAATGCTCGGGGCCGAGCTGGTCGAAACGGGAGCAGTTCCATTCGAAGCGCTCGCCGCGGGAGCCCACCACCACGCTGCCCTCGACCTTTTCGTTGTTGATTGCGACCCACCCGGGGCCGTGCGCGGTAAGGGACTGGGCGTCGGATTTGTCGGGCTGGAGCTTCATCGGGGCACTGGGAACTGTGGTCAAATTATAGGTTTTCCCAGTGACACGAGGCCCTTCAGGGCCTTTCGACCTCGAGTAAGTAACCCGCGCCCGGGAGGGCCCTTTGAAGCAGTTCAAGAAATCGGCCAAGCTGGCCAACGTGCTCTACGACATCCGCGGCCCCATCATGGACGCCGCGAAGCAGATGGAGGAAGAGGGCCAGAAGATCATCAGGCTCAACATCGGCAACCTGGCCGTGTTCGGCTTCGATGCGCCGGAAGAGGTCCAGCAGGACATGATCCGCAACCTGCCGGGGTCGGCCGGCTATTCGGACAGCAAGGGCATCTTTGCGGCCCGCAAGGCCGTGATGCACGAAACCCAGAAGCAGGGTGTTGCGGGCGTCACGCTCGAGGACATCTACCTGGGCAACGGCGCGAGCGAGCTGATCGCCATGGCCACCAACGCGCTGCTGAACGACGGCGACGAAATGCTGCTTCCGGCCCCTGACTATCCGCTGTGGACGGCCGCTTCGAGCCTCTCGGGCGGCAAGCCGGTGCACTACCTCTGCGACGAAGCCAACGGCTGGATGCCCGACCTGGACGACATCCGCGCCAAGATCACGCCCCGCACCAAGGGCATCGTGGTCATCAACCCCAACAACCCGACCGGTGCGCTCTATTCCGACGAACTGCTCAAGAGCATCGTCGACATTGCGCGCGAGCACCACCTGGTGATCTTCGCCGACGAGGTCTACGACAAGGTGCTGTACGACGGCGTGCGGCACACCGCGATCGCGAGCCTGTCGACCGACGTGCTCACGCTGACCTTCAACTCGCTGTCCAAGAGCTACCGCTCGTGCGGCTACCGCGCGGGCTGGATGGTGGTTTCGGGCGACAAGGCGCGGGCGCAGGACTACATCGAGGGCCTGAACATGCTCTCGAACATGCGCCTGTGCGCCAACGTGCCGGGGCAGTGGGCCATCCAGACCGCACTCGGCGGCTACCAGAGCATCAACGACCTGGTCGGCGACGGCGGCCGCCTGCGGCGCCAGCGTGACCTGGCCTACGAGCTCATCACGGCCATTCCGGGCGTGAGCTGCGTCAAGCCGAGCGCCGCGCTCTACATGTTCCCCAAGCTCGATCCCAAGGTCTACCCGATCACCGACGACCGCCAGTTCTTCCTCCAGCTGCTGAGGGAGACCAAGGTGATGCTGGTGCAGGGCACGGGCTTCAACTGGGCCACGCCGGACCACTTCCGCATCGTGTTCCTGCCCCACGAGGACGACCTGCGCGAAGCGATCAACCGCATTGCCAGGTTCCTGGAGCTGTACCGCCTGCGCAGCAAGACGGATTGACGGCGCGCCCGCTCGCCGCGCGGTTGGCCGCGGCGGCCGGCGGTGCCTCCCTCACCACCCCTTACGAACCATCCACGCGAATCTCCCAATGAAACCCATCCAAGTAGGCCTGCTCGGCGCAGGCACGGTCGGCAGCGGCACCTTCAAGGTGCTGCTGCGCAATCAGGAAGAAATCAAGCGCCGCGCCGGCCGGGGCATCGAGATCACGATGGTGGCCGACCTGGACGCGGCGCGTGCGCGCGAAGTGGCTGGCGAAGGCGTGAAGGTGGTAGCCGATGCGCGCGAAGTCATCGCCAATCCGGACATCGACATCGTCATCGAGCTCATCGGCGGCTACGGCATCGCGAGGCAGCTGGTGCTCGAGGCGATTGCGGCCGGCAAGCACGTGGTCACGGCCAACAAGGCGCTGCTTGCGGTGCATGGCACCGAGATCTTCGCGGCCGCGCATGCCAAGGGCGTGATGGTGGCCTTCGAGGCCGCGGTGGCCGGTGGCATCCCGATCATCAAGGCGCTGCGCGAGGGCCTCACCGCCAACAGCATCCAGTGGCTGGCCGGCATCATCAACGGCACCACCAACTTCATCCTCTCCGAGATGCGCGACAAGGGGCTCGACTTCGCCACCGTGCTCAAGGAGGCGCAGCGCCTGGGCTACGCCGAAGCCGACCCCACCTTCGACATCGAGGGCGTGGACGCCGGCCACAAGGTCACGCTGATGAGCGCCATTGCCTTCGGCATTCCGGTGCAGTTCGACAAGGCGCACATCGAGGGCATCACCAAGCTCGCGGCGCAGGACATCAAGTACGCCGAACAGCTCGGCTACCGCATCAAGCTGCTCGGCATCACCAAGCGCACCGCGCAGGGCATCGAGCTGCGCGTGCACCCCTCGCTCGTGCCGTCGAAGCGGCTGCTGGCGAACGTCGAAGGCGCGATGAACGCGGTGGTGGTGCATGGCGACGCCGTCGGCACCACGCTGTACTACGGCAAGGGCGCGGGCAGCGAGCCGACCGCCAGCGCGGTGATCGCMGACCTCGTCGACATCACGCGCCTGCACACGGCCGATGCCGCGCACCGCGTGCCGCACCTGGCCTTCCACCCTGATGCCATGAGCGACCTGAAGGTGCTGCCGATGGCCGAGGTCGTCACCAGCTACTACCTGCGCCTGCGCGTGGCCGACCAGGCCGGCGTGCTTGCCAAGGTCACGGGCCTCCTGGCCACCGCGGGCATCAGCATCGACGCGGTGCTGCAGCGCGAAGCCGACGAAGTGGGCGGCGAGGGCTCCACCCAGACCGACCTGATCATCCTCACGCACGATGCGCGCGAAGGCACGGTGAACGACGTGCTCGCCGAACTGCAGGCCCTGCCCACCGTGCTGCAGCCGATCGTGCGCATCCGCAAGGAAGAGCTGTCCTGAGGACGGCGCAAGAGACCTACCGTGAACTACCTGAGCACCCGCGGCCACCCCGACCGCAAGCGTTTCTGCGAAATCCTGCTTGAAGGCCTCGCGCCCGATGGCGGCCTGTACCTGCCCGAGCACTACCCGCAGGTCGACACCGCCACGCTCGCCAAATGGCGCGAGCTGCCGTATGCGGAACTGGCGTTCGAGATCCTCTCGCTCTACATCGACGACATTCCGCCGGCCGACCTGAAGGCGATCTGCGCCAGGACCTACACGGCCGAAGTGTTCGGCAGCGACGAGATCGTGCCGCTGCGCGAGCTGGAAGACGGCGTGTACCTCGAGGCCCTGTCGAACGGCCCCACGCTGGCCTTCAAGGACATGGCGATGCAGCTGCTGGGCAACCTGTTCGAGTACGAACTGGCCCGCCGCGGCGCCGAGCTCAACATCCTGGGCGCCACCAGCGGCGACACCGGCAGCGCGGCCGAGTACGCCATGCGCGGCAAGAAGGGCGTGCGCGTCTTCATGACCTCGCCCGACGGCCGCATGAGCCCGTTCCAGCAGGCGCAGATGTTCAGCCTGCAGGACCAGAACATCCACAACATCGCCATCAGCGGCGTGTTCGACGACTGCCAGGACATCGTCAAGGCGGTGTCGAACGACCTGGGCTTCAAGCGCAAGTACCGCATCGGCACGGTCAACTCGATCAACTGGGCGCGGCTGCTCGCGCAGGTCGTCTACTACTTCGCAGGCTACTTCCAGGCCACGGCGAGCAACGACAAGCCCGTGAGCTTCACGGTGCCCTCGGGCAACTTCGGCAACGTCTGCGCGGGCCACGTGGCGCGCATGATGGGCCTGCCGATCCAGACGCTGGTGGTTGCCACCAACGAGAACGACGTGCTCGACGAGTTCTTCCGCACCGGCATCTACCGCGTTCGCGCGGCGGCCGACACGCACGAAACCTCGAGCCCCTCGATGGACATCAGCAAGGCCAGCAACTTCGAGCGCTTCGTGTTCGACCTCGTGGGTCGCGATGCCGGCAGGCTGCGCTCGCTGTTCGTGGACGATCTGGGCCGCCAGGGCCGTTTCGACCTGAGCGCCGATCCCGCGTTCAGGCAGGCCGCGGAGCGCTTCGGCTTCAAGAGCAGCCGCAGCACCCATGCCGACCGCCTGGCCACCATCCGCGAGACCGACAAGCGCTTTGCCACGCTGGTCGATCCGCACACGGCCGACGGCCTCAAGGCTGCGCGCGAACACCTCGCGCCCGGCGTGCCGATGGTGGTGCTGGAGACCGCGCTGCCGATCAAGTTTGCCGCCACGCTGGTGGAGGCGCTGGGCCACGAGCCCGCACGCCCGGCCAGGTTCGAAGGCATCGAGGCGCTGCCCAAGCGGGTCGTCAAGCTGCCGGCCGATGCCGAGGCCGTGAAGGCCTACATCGCGCAGAACTGTGACTGACCCTTGCCGCAAGCCGCGCCCTGCAGCGGCTGCCCCGCACATGCATTCGGCGGCCGCATAGACGGCCGCCACAGGAACTCGACATGAAGGTGATCGGCTTTTCCGGGTATTCGGGTTCGGGCAAGACCACGCTGGTCGAGCGCCTGATTCCCGTGCTCAAGCTCCATGGCCAGCGCGTGTCGGTGGTCAAGCATGCGCACCACAAGTTCGACATCGACCATCCCGGCAAGGACACCTACCGCCATCGCGAGGCGGGGGCCTTCGAGGTGGTGGTGGCGTCGGACAGGCGGCTCGCGCTGATCCGCGAATTCGAGCAGCCCGCGCAGCTGTCGGTGCACGACCTCATCGCCGAGCTCCATGACGGCGTCGACTGGGTGCTGGTCGAGGGCTTCAAGCACAGCGACCTGCTCAAGATCGAAGTCTGGCGCGCCCCCGAGGACGGCAAGCCGCCCCGGCCCTCGCAGTACATCGAGGACGCCTTCGTGACCGCCATTGCCACCGATGCGCCCGCGAGCCTGCCGGTGCCCACCAGCCTGCCGCTGTTCGACCTCGACGACATCGAGGGCATCGCGCAGTGGTTGATCGACAGCGCAAGCCGCTTCGAATACAACCCCGAACACCATGGCTGATTCCACCGCTCCCTCGCGCCCGCCGCTGATGGCGCTCGACGAAGCGCTTGCGAGCCTGCTCGCCAAGGCGCTGCCCAGGTTGCCCGCCGAAAGCGTGACCACCTTCGATGCGGACGGCCGCGTGCTCGCGCAGGACATCGTCTCGGCGCTCACCGTGCCGCCGCGCGACAACAGCTCGATGGACGGCTATGCGGTGCGCGTGGCCGACTGCGCCGCGCCGGGCGCCGTGCTGCAGGTCGCGCAGCGCATTCCTGCCGGCACCGTGGGCACGCCGCTCGCGGCCGGCACCGCGGCGCGCATCTTCACCGGCGCCCAGATTCCCGAGGGCGCCGACGCCATCGTGATGCAGGAAGACACCCAGCACGTGCCGCAGGAGGGCACGCTCGGCGCGGTGCGCATCGACATCGTTCCCGCGGCCGGCCAGTGGATTCGCCGCGCCGGAGAAGACGTGGCCGCCGGCGACGTGGTGCTGCGCCAGGGCGAGCGCCTGACGCCCGCCGCGCTCGGGCTCGCCGCCAGCGTGGGTTTCGACCGGCTCCAGGTCGCGCGGCGGCCGCGCGTCGCGCTGCTGTCCACCGGCGACGAACTGGTGATGCCCGGCGAGGTCGCGCCCGAGGCCATGAAGCCCGGCGCGATCTACAACTCCAACCGCTTCTTCATGCGCGCCTTGCTGCGCCGGCTCGGCTGCGAGGTGAACGACCTGGGCATCGTGCCCGACAAGCGCGAGGCCACCATCGAGGCGCTGCGCGGTGCTGCGGAAAGCAGCGACCTGATCATCACCACCGGCGGCGTGTCGGTGGGCGAGGAAGACCACATCAAGGCCGCGGTGCAGGCGCTCGGCGAGCTGCAGCTGTGGTCGCTCTCGATGAAGCCCGGCAAGCCCTTCGCCTATGGCTCGATCGCAAGGGCCGGTGGCGAGGCGCAGGGGCGCTGCCACGTCACGGGGCTGCCCGGCAACCCCGTGTCCAGCTTCCTGACCTTCCTGCTGCTCGTGCGTCCGTTCCTGCTGACGCTGCAGGGCGCCACGCGCGTGGCGCCCGAGCCCGTGCAGATGCGCGCCGACTTCGACTGGCCGCGCGCCGATCGCCGCCGCGAGTTCCTGCGCGCCCGGCGCAACGCCGCCGGCGGGCTCGACCTGTTCGCCAACCAGAGCTCGGGCGTGCTGACCTCGATGGTCTGGGGCGACGGCGTCGTCGACAACCCGCCCGGCCAGACCATCCGGGCCGGCGACACGGTGAATTTCATCCCCCTGGCCTCGCTGCTGGCCTGACCGAAGCTGTCCATGAAGGTCCAGATCCGTTACTTCGCCTCCGTGCGCGAGGCGCTCGACACCAGCGGCGAAACCGTCGACACCGGTGCGGCCACCCTGGCCGCGCTGCGCGACGAACTCATCGCGCGCGGCGGGGCGTACGCCGCGGCGCTGGCGCGCGGCAAGGCCGTGCGCATGGCGCTCGACCAGGCCATGAGCGACGAGGCGGCCGCGCTGCGCGAAGGCTGCGAGGTCGCCTTCTTCCCGCCCGTTACGGGCGGCTGAGCCGGGCGTCCAGCACCACCAGGCGCTCGCGCAAGGCATCGGAGGCGCGGGTCATCGGCGAGCGCAGCTCGTCGCGCATCGATCCGCCGTGCGCCAGCAGCGCCTTGAGCGGCGCGGGGTTCGGCTC
>NZ_JBFTPJ010000205.1:0-7312 GCF_056398445.1 Variovorax sp. 01T439_2 | reverse complement strand
CGCCGCTCCCAGCGCGTTGCTATCGATCGGGAATTCTGAGCGCTCCATCAATGTTCGGCATGCCGAACATTGATGGACGGAGGTAGGCACCTGAGAGATGGATCTGCCGGGCGCTAATGTGCCGTGCCATCCGCGACTACGCGCGATCGGGCTTTGCGCTCAGCATGCCAACTTCAAAGGGGAGGCCGTCCGCCTTTGCCTCGACCCGGTCATCCGACCAGAGGCCCATCGCGCGAGGTGAACGAAGAGAACACCCCTGAGGGCCGACGCGACGTGACGGCCTGGCGTCAGCTTGTCAGGGCGCGGACACGCGATCCGTGTAGCTCGAGTCGAACATCAATCCGGGCTACGGCATTCCATCAGGGGCGTGCGGGCGGCCACATCTGTGCAGCGTGCAAGACACGCAGAATCGTCACGGCAATCATTGATTCCGAATACACGACCACGTAGTTTGGCCGTACCACCATCTCGCGTGTCCCGCGGACTCGCCCCGGCCGATAAAGTTTAGGCTGCTCCCTCAACTGTTCGGCCTTTTCCTCGATCTCCGTGACGAGTGCCAGTGCCGCATCGAGGTTGTCCTGCGCGATGTACTCAACGATGGACAGCAGATCCACGCGCGCCGCTTCGCGCCATTCAAGTTCGAGCACGTCGCTTCTTGGCAATCAGGTCCCGTGCTTCAGCCATGACTTGCTTGTGAGGGACGGTCGGACGGGGGTCTTCCAAGGCTTCCCGAACCTTCGCGCGAAACCACGCATCATGGGCAGAGTCATCAACCGCCAGCCCTGCCGGCAGTCCCCCTTCCTTTGTGACGCGTGTCAGAAGAATGCGAATTGCGTCAGAGACGGTCAGGCCGACATTCGCCAGAGCGGCGGTGGCCTGCGCCTTGAGGTCATCGTCCACTCGGACGTGGAGCATTGAAGTCTGTGCCACGGTCGCCTCAGTATTGAAGTAGAACCCAATTGTATCTCAATTGAGATGCGAAATGGTGGCAATATGAAGGGCCATCAAGCCTTCCTTCATAGCGAGTTCGCGGTCCGCGCCGGATAAAGAGCGTTAGCAGCTTGCACCGTCCCGACGTCCCAGATGGGCCCAAAAGCCGGGGCGTTGGCTGCCGGTTGTGCCTCGGCGCTTCGGCACGCGCCTTTCTGCGCGCCGCCGCCAGCGTCACCACCGGGTAGTGCCCGATGCCGAGCTTGGCCTCCTTGCCATGCCGCTTGTAGCGATAGACCCACGCCTTGCCGGTCGGCCGCACGCGAAGGTAGAGACCGTCGCCGTCCGCCAGCAGATACTCCTTGTCCCCGCGGCGCTGCCGCCTTGTTCTGAAGCTCGCTGAGTTGCCCCATGGTGTACCCAAGATCGGCCGCGGTTGAAAAGCAGTCTGGGGTACACCGTGGGGTACGCGCAAGAACGGGACTTCGTGAGAATCAGGATGCCGCTTGAGCCGCCTTTTTCAGGCTAATTCCTTGATGTACAAGGGCCTTGAAGCTGGCTTGGGATCTACGGGGAAAGAAAAATGGTGGCCTGGATTCCAATGACGAGATGATCTACAAGAGGCTGCTATGCAATTCCCAGGCCTTCCAAGCGCTGATGAATTGAAAGAAGTTCACGAACCCCGCACAGGGCCTCACGCAGTCCTATGCCGCATGGGTTGTTGAAGGCCTCGCGACGACGCCTACGGACTCGATGCTCGGTGAAGGCACCATATTCCATCCTCCACCGTACTCAGTCCGTTCGACCTACCCCGGCTTCGTCGCGGATTTGAAACGTCGCATCGACGGTGCGCGGCTGTCGGCCGCGAACTGGTGGGCCTGTACTGGGACATCGGGCAAGCCATCCGTGAGCAGCAGASACGCCGCGTATGGGGCGAAGCAGTAGTCGATCGGCTCGCGCGCGACCTCAAGGCTTYCTTSGCARGGRCGGCAGGGTYTTCCGCTGCAAGCCTCTGGCGCATGCGCCAGTTCCACGAGACCTACACCRCGCCGGAGTTTCTCGCACAGCTTGTGCGAGAARGCGGGCGCGACACGCCGYGCCGCYGGGGATCCMGRGCGCTGGCGGCCGCCAGCCAGTCAGAACTCGCACGGGCTGTGCGAGAAATGGCAGAGGCCGTGCCATGGGGTCATGTCAACCTGCTGGCCGACTGTGATCCGCGCGTGGGACACGCGTAACAACACCTCGCATCGCAGATGGGCCTCCGTGCTGCCCTCATAGCCGCACAAGGACTTTGCCTCCGAAGTTTCGAGGTCGTCTTGCGATCGCCACGTCCAGGCTACCGAAGCCGACATCAATCCCGCTCGCACAGCGAGCCCACGGCCGCTGCATGAATTCCCTCACGGTTCCATCAAGCAGAAGACCTTCGCTGTCGAGAATTTCTCGATGTTCGGCATGCCGAACACCGAGAAATAGAGAGCCGGACAGAGAAGTGAATTCGGCACGTAGCGAATTCGGGGGCCATCGAAGGGGCGTCCGCGTCGCCCCGCTGCACGGCAGTGCCACCAAGAACAGCCTACTCCCGCAGCGTGAAAACCACCGACAGGTAAGAGACCGGCTGGGTCTGAATGGCCTCGATCCCATGGAGTGCGGTCGCATCGAACAGCAGCGAGTCCCCCGCCCCTACCGCCACCGACTTGCCGCCGTAGCGGTACATGACCTCTCCGGACAGGAAGTACAGGAACTTCAGACCCGGATGCTGGAAGGTCACATACGGATCGGCGCCGGGCAGCAATGTGACCAGGTAGGGCTCGACGAACAGGTTGCCCGACAGCAGGTGGCCCAGCAGCTCATAGCGGTAGTCCGCCACCGCGCCGATGCGATCGACCAGGACACCATGTCCTGCGCGCACATGGCAGAAGTCGGTGCGCCTCGCCTGATCACTGAAGAAGCGGGAGGTCGGCACATGCAGGCCCTGAGCGAGGCGCTCCAACGTCTCCACCGACGGCGAGACCAGACCGCGCTCGATGCGTGACAGCATCGAGGCAGAAATCCCCGAGGTCTTGGCCAGCTCGCCGCCTGACACATCGGCCGCCATGCGCAGCGCCCTCACCTGCGCGCCGATGCGCGTCGCCGACAGGCTGCGTGCAGTAGGTGCCGGTCGGCGTGTTTTTGCGGGCAATGCGGAAGCGGGAATCCGCACTGGTCGCCCGGTCGGCAGCGGTGACGCTTGATAGATAGCCATGACAGGTTTTCTATGCAGTGTATATGCCGTCGATTCTAGGACTGCAAAGAAAGATCGTCAGTGGGTATGCCCACTGCCGCCAAGAGATCGAAYCGACAGGCTCCACCGCACAGGGAGCCTATTTCGATTGCACTCGGCAAGCGTCTCAAAGAACTTCGGATCAAGGCGGATAGATCTCAGACCGAACTCGCCTTCGACTGCGAACTTGATCGGACCTACATATCGCTCATCGAGCGAGGGTTGGCCAATCCATCGTTGTGGACCCTTGGCACACTGGCATTCGCACTCAACACGACAGTGCCGGATCTATTGCAAGGCAATACGCACGTCGTTGAGCCATCCATGGGTGAGCAAGGCAGAAAGCGTCGCGCCAATCAGGCCTCCCACGAGTTAAAACTTGCCATCGGCAGCAGGCGTTCGCAGTTGCGTTGACGGTTTTCTCAGTGGGCAAGTTGACGATCGATCAGGCGACACGCCTCGTCGTTCAGCTCCCAGCCGCCACGGGTCACCGAAGCCGAAGGCCTCCATGCGCGCTGGCGCGCTTGCGAACCGGCCGGCCATGGTTGCGTGCGGCCCGGCGGCTATGATCCGCCCGCCGCCGAAGAGCGGCCTGTCAGACCACGGAGCGAGGAGAAAAAGCCATGATCGGTTTCGAGGCCCGCGCGCATCGTCGCGCCCTGAGGGTGTGCGCGCTGCTGGCGCTGGCGGGCCTGACAGCTTGCGTGGCGCCGCCGAGCTACAGGGATCGCCCCGTCGCGGCGGGCGCACCGTCCACGTTCGTGCTCGCGCATGCGGCGATCGTGGAGGAGCCGCGGCACGCCACTCGCCACCTCGACGAGGCGAAGACCATCGTCTACGCGCAGACGCAGGGCGGCAGCCTGACGGCCGGCCTGGTGTTCGGTGCCCTGGGCGCGCTCGCCAACATGGGCATGGTCGACAGCCAGACCGGCCTCGACGCGGCGCGCATGAAGGGCAAGCTCAGGCTTGAGCCGCGGCAGTTGTTCCTCGATGCGGCGATCCGGCAGGGGCTCGAGCTCGCCGACGTCGGCGGCCCAGCCCACACGGGCGCAACCCCCTATCTCTCCATCAGCAAGTCGCCCAGCGGCAGGCTGCTGGCGGCTGCGGCAGTCCAGCTCGAACAGGGCAGCGGGGCCGATCGCTGGTCGGGCCTGTACATGTACCAGTTGCCCTCGACCTACAGCCTCGACGACCTGGCCCGGCCCTCGGAAGACCTTCAGCGCAAACTCGCTGCGGAGGCCGCGCAGGGCTTCAGCGAACTCGCGGCCTTCATCGCCAGGGAGGAAACCGGCAGGAAGGACGCGTCCGCGAAGGCCCCGCCCGAGCGGGAGTTCGTCTTCTCGACGGAGCTGCTGACGCCGGGCGCCGGGCATCCAATGCCCGCACGCCTCATCGCAAGCTCGCAGGAGCTCGTGTGGTGCCGGACCTTCGAAGGCGTGTTTGCGCTGCGTCGGTCGGGCATGAAGATTCGAACGAGGGGGATTTGACGGGCGTGGGTGCGCTGCCAATGCCTCATTGCCATGGATGCCAATGCCTCGCAAGGCACCGGCCATCGCAGGTCGCCGGTGGCGGCATGCCTGCCCCGAGACGTGGCCTGCACATTGATCCGTCGCTTGCCCGAACACCTGTCGCACGACCGACAAGAAGCGATCGCCGCAGGCTTCAAGGCAGAGGCTTTTTCGTCGGCAATCAAGAGCGACGTTTCGTCATTTATTGCCAAATGCATAGTTATTGCAACATGCTCCGGGATGGGCTCAGATCCCGCGCTCGAACAGCGAGGAACTGAGGCCGTTGCACCTTCTGGAAGTCAATCAGGTCGGGCACGGTCATCGTCAAGGAGCGCTGGATGCCAACATCGGCGGAGAAGCTGTTCGTGGCTTGCCGAAGGTGAACGCGGCTCAACGACTTACGCACCGCGTTGCTTTTCGAAGAAGAAGAAGCAGTCAGGCGGGATGGCCGGGGCGATGTGGTCGATGTCCTTGACCGACACGCCCCAGGCGAAGAAATCGTCGCGCCAATGCCGGACACATCGACGAGTCGATCGATCTCCCCGCGCTTCTCCCGCCGACAAACCGAAACGCCCCGCCTGCGACAGGAGGTTTCAAGTGCTCCTACCTGGACGGGTCCTCCCGCTGCCACCGTCGCGACCCTATGCGCCTCTGCCGAGCCCATCAACCAGATCTGACCAGACGACGAGGGGGCCGGTCCGAAGGAGCCAATCGGGTTCAAGGTGAACGTCGACCAGCTCCAGCGGGCCTGGTCAAAGGACGCGTGAATCAAGAAGAGCACCCTGCTCGCCGTCGCCGGCGGAGAAAAGGACGGGACTTCGGGTCCGCGCGGCGCCACCGCCTCCCTCGCGTTCGCTCCCCTCCGGCAATCGCGCCTCCCCGAAATCTCAGGGAAGAATCGGGGAAGAATTTCGCTCCGGCGGGCGAGCGAGATCCACCTCCAGCCCGGCGGCCATCCGGCCGATCGAACCGGCCCGATCGGTGATCGGCCGCAGCCATTCCACCGCAGCCTCTTCAGGCCGCATTGCTCGCAGTCGTGCGTCGCGCCACAGATCGCGGGCGACATCCTCCAACTCGAGCGGGTCGACGGTGTGCCACTGCTGCTGCAGCCGATGCGCGCAGGCGGCAATCCAGAGAGTTGCAGGCACGTTTTCCATGCCTACATACTACTGTATATTCATACAGGTGTACTGCGAAGTATTTAGATACCTGTTCGAAGGTCAGGCGCTTTCCAGCAAGGAGGCGGTGAAGCTCACGCGCCGCGTGGGAGAGCTGGTCTACATGCCGCGGATCCATGACCCTCGGCCCGGCCGCAGCTTGATGATTGCGATGCTGCTCGCGGACGACCAGCAGAGCTACGTGATCCCGCTGCTCAACCGCGCATGCATGCTCGAGGTCCGGGGCGGCTTCTTCATCGAAGGCACCGAAATCAATCCGCGCGGACGGGCGCTCAAGAACATCCAGGCCGACATCTACCCTCAGCGCTGGTTCTGCCGGCCGGTCGCGCGGCCCGCGCCGATCGACCCCAAGGGCGCCCGCCTGGAGGCGCGGCGCCACGGGGAAATGATCGCCAAGGCCCTGCAGCGCTGGCCAACGCGCCGCGCCATTCCGATCCGCGTGGAAATGCCTAGCGCCTTGCCGAACTCGGCCGTGTTTCGCCCCGTCGGCACCGATGAAGCCTCGGACGTGCCGCCAGTCTGAGCAGCGGCTGATCCTTCGAGGCGAACGGTGCACCTGCTCTTCCAGTTGGCAAGCCGTGTAACGAGCGCGGCTCGATGCGGGTGACCRGCAACCGATCGGTGGCCGAGTGGGGCAAGCCACGTCGCCACGATCCGCGGCGACAACTACCGGTTTCGCTTCAAGCGCCGCGCGGGGCTGATAGGTCAGGCGGCCACCGCATCCGAACTTACCCCGCAGGAATGACCGGTTCTTCGTGTCGCCGGGGGCCGTTGCTGATGTCGCTTGCAGCGGACGGGCGCGGCGCGGTTTCGACCGCGCGCCCTGGGAGACCAGGAGGTTCGCGCAGGACGGACCGAGGAAAAAACATCAAAAACGATCAGAACTGGTGCGCATGACCGTGAGGCTGTCTCGATGAGCCCACATACCGGGCAGAAATTCGCACAGGTTAGTATTTTCCACATACGTGTCTGTTTGTAAGAAAAGTTTCAACACGTGATGATCTGAGCTTCTGTACCAAGGAGTTTTCAGATGACATCGTGCGACGGCAAAGCGGGGCTCAAGCGTCTCGTCTCCATCAAGAACGAACGCCCCGCAGCCGCACCGCGCCGCGCGCCATCGGCGAGCGTCGCCGCTTTTCCGGTTTCGGCCATTGCCCTTGCGGTGGCGTTGTTCGCGGCATCGCCGCAGATGGCGCGTGCTGCCAATGAGTGCGGCGTTGAAGCAGCCGGGCAAGACACGCTCACCTGCTCGGGCACCAGCTATCTCAGCGGCATCACCTACACCCTCAGCAATGGGCTCACGCTCAACCTCGACAACCCGAACATGGTGATTTCGGGAAAGGGCGTATCGCTTTCTTCGCCGGTCGGCCCGGTGGGTGCGACCCTCCACGTCAACGTGGCCAATATCGGCTCGATCACCACCACCGGCTCGGCTG
>NZ_JBFTPJ010000204.1:0-7317 GCF_056398445.1 Variovorax sp. 01T439_2 | reverse complement strand
GCTCGGAGCCCAGCGCCTGCTCGAGCAGCCAGAGCATCGCCGCGCGGACGTCCTGCGCGTCGGCGCCGGCATCGATCTCGAGCGCGGCCCGGTCGAAGGCGGCCGCGAGTAGCCGGGCGAGCGCATCGAGCGGCACCTCTGCCTTGCCCGCCCTGGCCCTTTCCAGCCCCTGGCGCAGCGAGTTCGCCGAGGTGGCCTCGTCGATGGCCATGACTTCCGCAAGGCCCAGCACGGCCGGGCCCTCGATCAGCAGCAGCCGCGTGCGGCCGGGCACGGTCATGGCGTCCAGGTAGGCCTTGCTGCCCTCGACCAGCGCCTCGCGCGGCGTGAGCTGCCCGGGCGCGGCCGCCTCGATGCCGGCCGCCACGGCCTCGGCCTCGCGCACCAGCACCTGCCTGAACAGGTCACGCTTGTCCACGAAGTGGTGGTACAGCGCGCCGCGCGTGATGCCGGCGGCCGCAGCAATCTCGGGCGTCGACGTGTCGCCGTAACCCTTGCTGACAAAAAGGCTGCGCGCCGCCTCGACCAAGGCGAGCCGGGTGGTTTCCGTGCGTTCACGGTTGGTCCTGGACGGGGGAGTGGCGGTTGTTTTTGGCATTTACATACAGGCTGTCTGTAGATTAATATGGAGACTTACATGCAGGCTGTATGTTAATTGAAAGGGCCGATGCCATGAAAGTGACGAGCTACTACCCGGTGATCATGACCAACGACGTGGCCGCCACGGCCCGCTTCTACCAGTCGCACTTCGGCTTTGTGCCGCTGTTCGCGAGCGACTGGTATGTGCATCTGCAGCTCGAAGGCGAGCCCTCGGTCAGCCTGGCGGTGCTGGACGGCCGGCACGAGACGATTCCCGCCGCCGCGCGCGGGCAGGTGGCGGGCGGCCTGCTGCTCAATTTCGAGGTGGACGACCCCGACGCGGTCCACGACCGGCTGGCCGCGGCCGGGCTGCCGATCCTGCTGCCGCTGCGCGACGAAGACTTCGGCCAGCGCCACTTCATCACCAGCGATCCGAACGGCGTGCTGATCGACATCGTCAAGCCGATCCCGCCGAGCGCGGAGTTCGCCAGGCTCTACGAGGCCGGCGCGCTTCCGGGCTGAGACGGCGCTGCGCTGCTCAGGCGCGCAGAGCTTCTTCTTCCTCGTCGAGATCGTCGCCCAGGAAGCCGCCGCTCTGGTGCGCCCACAGCCGCGCATAGAGCCCGCCCTGCGCCATCAGCGTGCGGTGGTCGCCTTCTTCCACCACGCGGCCCTCGTCGAGCACGATCAGCCGGTCCATGGCCGCGATGGTCGACAGCCGGTGCGCGATCGCGATCACGGTCTTGCCTTCCATCAGCCGGTAGAGGCTCTGCTGGATGGCAGCCTCCACCTCGGAATCGAGCGCGCTGGTGGCCTCGTCGAGCAGCAGGATCGGCGCGTCCTTGAGCATCACGCGTGCAATGGCCACGCGCTGGCGCTGGCCGCCCGAGAGCTTCACGCCGCGCTCGCCCACATGCGCCTCGTAGCCGCGCCGGCCGCTGGCGTCGCCCAGCGTCTGGATGAAGTCGTGCGCCTCGGCGCGCCGCGCGGCGGCCTCGATCTGGGCCGGGGTGGCATCGGGCCGGCCGTAGGCGATGTTGTCGGCCACCGAGCGGTGCATCAGCGAGGTGTCCTGCGTGACCATGCCGATGTGGCTGCGCAGCGAATCCTGCGTCACCTGCGCGATGTCGCGCCCGTCGATCAGGATGCGGCCGCTTTCCAGGTCATGGAAGCGCAGCAGCAGGTTGACCAGCGTCGACTTGCCCGCGCCCGAACGGCCGACCAGGCCGATCTTCTCGCCCGGGCGCACCACCAGGTTCAGGTCGTCGATGACGCGGCGGCCCGCATCCGCATAGCGGAAGCTCGCGTGCTCGAAGCGCACCTCGCCGCGCGGCACCTCGAGCACGCCGGCACCGGGCGCATCGAGCACGGTGCGCGGGCGCGACAGCGTCTTCATGCCGTCCTGCACGGTGCCGATGTTCTCGAACAGGCTGGTCATCTCCCACATGATCCAGTGCGACATGCCCTGCAGGCG
This sequence comes from Variovorax sp. 01T439_2, assembly GCF_056398445.1. Lineage (NCBI taxonomy): Bacteria > Pseudomonadati > Pseudomonadota > Betaproteobacteria > Burkholderiales > Comamonadaceae > Variovorax > Variovorax sp. 01T439_2. The sequence continues at coordinate 5,264 of NZ_JBFTPJ010000204.1, read as the reverse complement.
CAGCGCCATCGCGGTGGCCGCCGCCACCGCGCCCACGCCCACCGTGCCGTTCGACCAGAGCCACAGCGCGGTGCCGGCCATGCCCGCGGTCAGGCCCATGCTGAGCGTGTGGTTGACGATCTCGAAGGCGCTCACCAGCCGCATCTGGCCGTAGCCCGTGTACATGAACTCGCGCATCGCCTCGCGCGCGAAGCCGGCTTCGCGCTGGGTGTGCGAGAACAGCTTGACGGTGGCGATGTTGGTGTAGGCGTCGGTCACGCGCCCGGTCATCAGCGCGCGCGCATCGGCTTGCGCCTTGCCGACCTTGCCCAGGCGCGGCACGAAGTACATCAGCGCGCCCGCATAGAGCACCAGCCAGACGATGAACGGCAGCACCAGCTGCACGTCCAGCACGGTCACCAGCACGATGATGGTCACCACGTACACGCCCATGGCCACCACCACGTCGGCCAGCACGAACAGGGTGTCGCGCACCGCCAGCGCGGTCTGCATGACCTTGGCCGTGATGCGGCCCGCGAACTCGTCCTGGTAGAAGGCCATGCTCTGGCCCAGCATCACCCGGTGGAAGTTCCAGCGCAGGCGCATCGGCAGGTTCACCGCCAGCGTCTGGTGCTTGACGATGGTCTGCAGTGCGACCACGCCGATGCTGATCACCAGCAGCGCGGCCAGCCACGCCAGCGTGTCGCCGCGCTCGGCCCAAAGCCGCGACGGCACCTGGCCGCCGAGCCAGTCGACAATGCGCCCGAGGATCGCGAACAGCAGCGCCTCGAAGCCGGAGATGGCCGCCGTGAGCGCCGCCATGACGGCCATCTTGAGGCGCAGGCCCTGGGTGCAGGCCCACAGGAACGCGAAGAAGCCCGTCGGCGGAGGCGCCGGTTCGGCCGCGGGATAGGGATGGAGCAGTTTTTCGAAGAAACGGAACAAGGCGTGCGGTCTCCAGGGGAAGCCGCGACTTTAGCCCGGGGTGGCATGTCCTTGCCCCGAAAGGGTGCGTTCCGGCGCCGTCGGAAGCGATGAAGGGGGCCTGCGGCCGCTCAATCCGCCAGGCGCGTCTGGTGCCGCGTCGGGGGTGTCGAGTGGTGCAGCAGGCGCAGCAGGTCTCCCTGCCTGGAGGTGCCAGTCTTGGAGTAGATCCTTTGCAGGTGAGTGCGGATGGTCGGTTCGCCCACGCCCAGCACGCCGGCGGCCTCCATGCCGCCCAGGCCTTGCGACAGCGCCATCAGCACGCGCAGTTCGCCGCCGGTGAGCCCATGCAGCCGTCCGAATGCCTCCCCGGGCATCAGCGGCGCCTGGACAGGGTCCTGGATGAACACCGCAACGCTCGCCGCGAACGGTGCGAGGACCCCGGCGCGCCGGCCATCGGCAATCGGCAGCAAGGTGGCGACGTAGCCCCCGCCGGTTCCACCGGGGATTCCGATCGCATGGTCCTTGGTGCGCATGTCGGCACCCTCGCGGCCTGAATCCTGGATCGCCTGCGTCAGCGCGGCACGAGCGGCCGGGTGGACCGGGGACAACCGGTTGTCGATCAGGCGCATCGCCGTGCCCGAGCGGACCTGCCGCTCGGCCGCAGTGTTCATGTAGACGACGCGGCCGTCGCGCGCCGCGAGGAACACGCCGGCCGCCAGCCCGTCGAGGGTCCTCTTCAGCACCTCTGAACTCAGCACCTGGATGTCGAGCGCATCGGAAATCGCCAGGGCGCGGCAGACATGCGGCGCAAGGAGCTCGAACAAGGCAAGGTCGCTCTGCTGGTAGTGCAGCGACTCGCCGCTGCGCGACGCGTGCAGGGACGCCATGCGCCCGCCGGTGCGCAGCGCCGGAAACCAGATGATGTCGAGCACGCCGTGTGGCTGCAGCACCTCGCGGTAGAAAGCGCTGTCATGCAGATGGAAACGCTCCATCGACAGCGCGCTCACGTCCCCGGCGTTCGAGAGGACGTCCGCCGCGGCCATCGGGCTCTCGGCGTACCGGGCGCCGAATTTCTGCAGGAACTCCGGCTCATAGCCGAAGACGTACAACTGGTCGTTCTGGATCTGCTTCAGGTCGTGCACGCAGATGCCGCCCCCGGCGCTGTCACAGCGCTGCGCAATCTTTCTGCATGTTGCAGCCCACCGCTGCGGGTCGAGGGAGCAGTCGTAGATCGCACCGATCAGCTCCGACAGCTCGGCGGCGGGAATCTGTTGCGGGGCCGTCATTGCACACGGTCCCGAAACGATGCCCGAACCGCTGGCACAAGGTCCGTCGAATGCCATACGATGCGGGGCTGATCCATCGACGGATCGTAGGCAGGCGGGCTGCGTTGCGTAATAACCTAAACAGGTGATCCATTGAATGCAGGAGTTGCGTCCCCCGCCCAGCCTTCAATGCACGATGGCACCGAGCCAATCTACGCGCTGTGGGACAAGCTCGCGAACTACCCCGTCTGCGATGGCGATGAAGCACTCGAGCACCTGCTCTGCAGCCTCTGTTCGATCTTTGGCGCGCACAACGCACTCTGGTCGGTGGTCGTGCGGCTGCCGAGCCCCGCGCTGGGCGACGCCCTGAACGGCTGGCGTCCTCTCTTCGTCCGGCTCCTGCGGCCTTTGCCGCCGATGGCCGCTTCGGTCCAGGAGCAGTTCGACTCCTTGTGGTCGCCGTCCGTCGACCTCTCGCAGATCCTTGCCGTGGCCGGCGAGGAACCGTTCCGCACCCAGCTCCTGTTCGAAGCGCTGCCTCCTGAATGGTTCAGCGGTCCGCACTACCAGCGCCACTACCTGGCCATCGGACATGCGGACAGCATGTCGATGCGCTGCGCGATCAATGACGATGTGCGGGTGCACCTTTTCATTTTCCGAAGCACGGAAGCTCCCCGGTTCTCATCGGCGGACAAGAATCCTTTCGGCCTGGCGCTTCGCGGGCTGCGCTGGTTCTATCGCCAGCAATTGCTCAGCCACGGGCTCCTCATCGCGAACGCGCCGCTCACCGCCACGGAGCGCAGGGTCCTGCTGGGATTRCTCGAGGGAAAGGCGGAGAAAGCGATTGCAGCCATCCTGGGCCAAAGCCCGAATACGACGCACATCCACGTGAAGTCGATCTATGCCAAGTTCGGCGTCCACAACCGGGCGGCGCTGACCTCGCTCTGGCTCGGGCGCCTGCCCGAAGCCCGCTGACCGAGCATCGATCGATGGCGCGGCCATCCCGCGCGTCATTGTTTCCGATGACTCCTTGAGCGTGCGGTCTCCCTAGGCTCGGGCCTCACCGTTCCGCCTGGGAAGACCTCACTCGCGGTTCCAACTTGAGGAGTTCACCGTGAACATGAGCCCGATCCTCCCGCTCCCGCTGCCGGCCGACGCAGCCAAGGTGCCCAGCCCGTCCATGCACGGCACTTTCAAGCGTGCCATCTCCGCTCTTGTGCGGCGCTGCGCTGCCGAAACGGCCGACCCGCGGGAACGCTACCTCGCGCAATCGGCCAATCCTGAAGATCTCGAGAACCGCATGCGTGAATGGGAGGCGTACGAAGCCCGCCTGCGATGCCTTCCCCCCGCACTGTGAGGGGTTCCCGTCCTTCGATTCCCTGATGGGAATGCCTGCGGCTACAGTCGATGCAACGCCTTCAAGGAGCATCGGCTTGACCCACGACAACACCCTCTCGCGCCTGCCCACGTATTTCATCTCGCACGGCGGCGGCCCCTGGCCCTGGATGAAGAAGGAAATGGGCCCCACCTACGACCAGCTGGCCGCGGCGCTGGCCGACATGCCGCGCCAGATCGGCCGCACGCCGGACGCCATCCTCATGGTGTCGGCCCATTGGGAGGCGCCGGTCTTCACGGTGCAGGGCAACCCGCGGCCGCCGATGATCTACGACTACGGCGGCTTTCCCGCCCACACCTATGAAGTGCGCTACGACGCACCGGGCTCGCCCGAACTGGCCCAGCGCGTGCAGTCGCTGCTCGAGGCGGCCGGGCTGCCCGCGGCCATCGACCCGGAGCGCGGCTTCGACCACGGCATGTTCTCGCCCATGAAGGCGATGTACCCCGATGCCGGCGTGCCGGTGGTGCAGCTGTCGCTGCGCCGCGGGCTCGATCCGGCGGAGCACCTGGCACTCGGCCGCGCGCTCGCGCCCCTGCGCGATGAAAACGTGCTGATCGTGGGCAGCGGCCTGAGCTATCACAACCTGCGCAACTTCGGCCCGCAGGCGCACGGCGTGTCCAAGGCCTTCGGCGACTGGCTCGACCACACGGCAGTGCAGTCGCCGCCGCAGGAGCGCGTGCAGCGCCTCGCGGACTGGGCGGCGGCCCCATCGGCGCGCATGGCGCATCCGCGCGAGGAGCACCTGATCCCGCTGATGGTGGCGGTCGGCGCGGCTGAGCAGGAGCCGGGCGAGCGCGTCTATCACGAGGACGCGTTCATGGGCGGGCTGGTGGTGTCGAGCTACCGCTTCGGCGCCGCCGCCAGCTGAAAAAGCCGCGCGTTGGCAAAATCGGGTGATGCCTTCCATTCCCGATTCAGATTTCAATACAGAAGCCCGCCTCTTGATCGAACGCATCGCCGCGAGCGGCACGCGCCATGACGTGGTGCATGGCGGCGTTCGCGTTTGCTGGCGCCGCTTCGGCGGTGAAAACGCCCACGCACCGCTGGTGCTGCTGCATGGCGGCCACGGCAGCTGGATGCACTGGCTGCGCAACGTCGAGGCGCTCTCGGCCGGGCGCACGCTGTGGCTGCCCGACATGCCCGGCTTCAACGATTCCGATGCGCCGCCGCGCGCCGCGCCCGGCGACGATCCGCTCGGCCCGCTGCTCGATGCGCTGGGCGGATCGCTCGACCAACTGATCGGCGCGGGCACGCCCATCGACCTGGGCGGCTTCTCCTTCGGCGGGCTCACCGCCGCGCGCTTCGCGGTGCGGCGCGGCGCCATCCGGCGCCTGGCGCTCGTGGGCAGCGGCGGCCACGGCACGATGCGGCGCATGGCGGTGGAGATGATCAACTGGCGCGCCGCGCCCAGCCGCGAGCAGGAACGCGCCGCGCTGCTGCACAACCTGGCCGCGCTCATGCTGCACGACAAGGCCGCGATCGACCCGGTGGCCTTCGAGATCCACGACATCTCCTGCCACGGCACGCGCTTTCGCAGCAAGGACGTGTCGCAGGCGGGCGGGCTGCAGGCCGCGCTCGACACGCTGGGCGGGCCGCAGTTGCTGCTCTGGGGCGAGTACGACGTCACCGCCGATCCGCGCCCGCTGGTGGCGCGGCTCACGGCTGGCCATCCGCAGCGTGAAGGCGTGGTGATCGAC
>NZ_JBFTPJ010000203.1:0-7393 GCF_056398445.1 Variovorax sp. 01T439_2 | reverse complement strand
GAGAAGTTGATGCCCAGGACATTTCCCTTCTTCGCGAAATGCGTGGCGGTCAGACCCATCAGCAGCGAGGTGGTGTGCGTGCCGCTGGCGATCATTCCACCGAAGCGCGTGCCTTTTGCGAACGCCGCATCGTGGTGCAGCGGGTTCTCGTCTCCCGCGGCCAGGGCAAATGCCCTGACCTGCTCTTCGTCGAAAGTGTGGGTTCGCGAGAAGCGGTAGCCGGGCTCGACAGGTGCACCGGCAGCGGGTTCGAACTCAACCATGGCGCGCGAGGCCGGTGATGGCCTCCCGGCTTCCGGCCTGCTCGCGCAGGCGGAACTTCTGGATCTTTCCCGTGGCGGTCTTCGGCAAGGGGGTGAAGATCACCCGGCGCGGACACTTGAAATGGGCCAGCCGCTCGCGGCAGAACGAAATGATCTCCTGTTCGGAAGGCGCCGCAACGCCTGCCCTGAGCTCGATGAACACGCACGGCACCTCGCCCCATCTCTCGTCGGGCTGGGCGACCGCGGCCGCATGCAGGACGGCCGGATGCCCATGAACGACATCCTCGACCTCGACCGAAGAGATGTTCTCGCCGCCCGAAATGATCACGTCCTTCGAGCGGTCGGTGATCTGCGCATAGCCATTGCCATGCAGGACCGCCACGTCGCCGGTGCGGAACCAGCCATTCGCGAGCGCCTTGCGCGTGGCCGCCTCGTTCTTGAAGTAGCCCATCATCACGGTGTTGCCGCGCAGCATGAGCTCCCCCGCGGTCTTGCCGTCGCGGGGAACCGGTGCCAGCGTGTCCGCATCGCCGACCATGAGGCCTTCGAACATGGCGGCCCGCACGCCCTGGCGCACCCGCAGCTTGCCTTGCTCGGCGGGCGCAAGATCGTCCCAGCCGTCTTGCCACGCGCAACTCACTGGCGTACCGCAAACCTCGGTGATGCCGAACACATGCTCCACGTCGAAGCCCATCGCGAGCACGGCGTTCAGCACGGCCAGCGGCGGCGGGGATCCCGCGGTCAGTACCCGCACGCTGCGCGGCAGCCTGATGTTCTGCGCTGAATCCGAGAGCATGGCCATCACGACCGGTGCCGCGCAGAGATGATCGACCTGGTGCGTGTCGATCGCCTCCAGCACCGCTTCGGCGGAAACCCGGCGCAGGCAGACGTGGGTCCCGGCAGCCGCCGTCACGGCCCAGGTGAAGCACCATCCGTTCGCGTGGAACATGGGCAAGGTCCACAGGTACTTCGGCGCCCGCGGCATCGCCCAGTTCGTGATCTGCAGCAGGCTCATCAGGTAGGTGCCACGGTGGCTGGCGACCACGCCCTTCGGGTCTCCCGTCGTACCCGAGGTGTAGTTCAGTGCAATGGGCTGCCACTCATCGCTCGGCCAGCGGCCGGGGAACTCCGGATCGCCGCTTGCCAGCAGCGATTCATAGTCGGTCTCGCCGATGCGTTCGCCGGGCGGTGCGAGGTGGTCTTCGATGTCGATGACCGCGGGAGGGCTGGCGAGAAGCTTCAGGGCGGCGGCCACCGTCGCGGCGAACTCCCGGTCGACCATCAGCAATTTGCACTCGCCGTGGCGCAGGATGAACGCGATGCCTTCAGGGTCCAGCCGGTGATTGATCGCGTTGAGCACGGCACCTGCCAGCGGCACGCCGAAGTGCGACTCCAGCATGGCCGGCGTGTTGGGCGCCAGCACCGACACGGTGTCGCCCGGCTGGACGCCCCTGGCGACCAGCGCCGACGCCAGGCGATGGCAGCGCTCGCGCGTCTGCGCCCAGGTTCGCGTCAAGTCGCCGTGCACCACCGCCACGCGGTTCGGATGCGCCAGCGCGGCGCGCTCGAGAAAGCCGAGCGGTGTCAGCGGCACATGGTTGGCCTCGCAGCGGTCGAGGCCCTTTGCATAGGATTGCGCGCTCATGTCCTTGTCTCCTTCATGCTGTCGTGGAACGCCGTGAATGCGGAAACCGGCTCCCGTTCGGTGACCAGCGAGTTCTCGATGGAGGACTCGTCGGCATAGCCCAGGCTCATGCCGCAGACGAGCATCTGGCCCGCGGGGATGTCCAGGAACTCGGCGATCTGACGATGGAACTTCAGGAACGCGGCCTGCGGACAGGTGTGAAGGCCGCGGCCGCGTGCGGCGATCATCACGCTCTGCAGGAACATGCCGCAGTCCAGCAGGCTTCCTTCCTGCAGCGCGCGGTCGATCGTGAAGAACAAGCCCACGGGCGCATCGAAGAAGCGGTAGTTGCGCCCATGCTGCAGGTGCATGCGCTGCTTGTCACCCTTGGCAATGCCGAGCAGCCCATACAGGTCCCAGCCCACCTTGCGGCGCCGCTCCAGGTAGGGGGAGAGCCATTCGCGCGGGTAGTAGTCGTAGGGCTCGAGCAGTTCCCCCGATCTGGCGGGATCGTCGTCGAGCGCCGCGATCGCAGCGGACAGGCCGGCCTTCGCGGGCCCGGTCAGCACATGCACATGCCAGGGCTGCATGTTCATGCCGGAAGCGCTGTAGCGCGCGGTCGAGAGAATCGCTTCGATCTCTTGCTGCGGCACCGGCCTGGGCAAGTAGGCCCTGATGCTGCGCCGCGTGGCAATCGCCCAGTCGACGGCGCCTTGCAGCGCCTGCGCGTCCAGCGGCGGCGCCATCGTTCGGTTCATTGCGGGTTTCCTCGTTGCAGGATTGCCGAGGAGCTTAGTTCCGCAAGCATTCGATGCCCATGCCCGCAGGCCTCGATCTGGCCGGGGCTTTCGGGCATGCGGATGCCGCTTTGGCGGGCGCCGGGCGCCCCGGGCTCATTCCCGCGCGTGCGCGGAGGAGCGGTAGCTTCCGGGGCTCACGCCCGTCCATTTCTTGAAGGCGCGATGAAAGGCGCTGGGCTCCTGGAAGCCGGTGCGGGCCGCGACCTCGGCCACCGTCAGCGAGGCGCTCGACAGCAGGTCGATCGCAATGTCCCGCCGCAGGTCGTCCTTCACGCGCTGGTAGCTCAGCCCTTCCTGCTGCAATCGGCGCTGGAGCGTGGTGCCGGAGACGCAGAGCTCCTGCGCGAGCTTCTCCAGTTCGGGCCACGCATCGGGCATCTGGCTGCGCAACCGATGCCGCACCTGTGCGCTGGTGCTCGCGTCATTGCGGTACTTGACCAGCAGGTTGGCGGGCGCGGCCCGCAGGAAGGTGTCGACGGTCTGCGGAGATTCCGCGATCTTCAGATCGAGCAGCTCGCTTGCAAAAGTGATGTGCGTGGTCTGTGCGTTGAACTTCACGTCCTCGCAGAAGCGCGTGCGGTAGTGGCTGTCATCGGCGGGAGGCGGGCAGCGGAACCGCATCTCGCGCAGGGGAATCCGCCGGTGCATGAGCCAGCATGCCAGCCCATGGACGAGGATGAACCAGGTGCCGTAGCCGAACAGCCGGCGCAGCACGCCACCGTCATGCAGGATCACGCGCGCCTCGTCGGCCGACCGGACCAGCTCCCCGCGAAAGTCGTCCAGGGTGGYGTGAAGAAAGCGGAGGATCCGGCGCAGCGCGTGCTCCAGGTTCTCCGAGTTGACCGCCGCGCGCGTCATGAGCGCATAGCTTCCGCGGCGCAGCCCGTGGCTGTCCAGCCCGAAGAACTCGTCATCCATCAGGTCGGCCAGGGCCACCCACATGCGCGAATACGCAGCCGCCGAAATGCGCGCGCGCGGCGCGTTCAGCAGATCGCGGTCCAGCCTGGCGATCTCGAGCACGCCGCTGATGTCCATGTTCCTGAGCGCGGCGGCGCGAAGCGCCTCGTGCACGAGTTCAATGGAAACGGTGCCTTTCAGCCCTGCTGATTTCATGCGAACTCTCAAACAACGAGATGAAACACTAGCGGCGGAGCTTCCAGTTCGAAACGGCCTGAAGGAAGGCACGCGTTTCCGCGCATCGGCTCGGTGCGGCCCGGTGGCATGTAGCTGAGCTTCACGACCACCGTGCGAGTGGCCGGGTCGACGTACGTGAACTGACCCGGCAGACCCAGGGCATGGTACGCGCCGGTTTGCGGAAATGTCCACCATTGATAGCCATAGCCGCCGTTCGGCGAGTTGCTGCCGAGGCCGAGGTGAACGGAGTTTGCACGGTCATACGGGTGGAAGCCGGGGAGCTTTCAGGCGTTCGTTCGAAAAAGTGTACCGGCAGGCCGGTTCAGGCCACTGGCGAGTGGACCGCCTCGGCGAAAGCGCGGTGGTCGACCTTCTGTCCTGACGGCAACCCAGAGCGGGTTGCGCCGCGGGCTGCGAAGCTTTGTGTTTCTCTACTGGCTCAGCATCGAAGTACTGTTTGTCGAAGCCGACGACCTTCGAGTGGCAGGCGCCTGCTTCAAGCGGCTCGCGACCGCCTGATCTCAGCCAGGACCAGAAGCGCCGCGCCTGCAGTGATGGCGCAATCGGCCACGTTGAAGATGGCGAAGTCGTAGACCTCGCGCCAATGAAGATGGATGAAGTCGACCACATGCCCCTGCCACGAGCGGTCAATCGCATTTCCCAGCGCGCCGCCGAGCACAAGTGCCAAGGCCGCCCTGAACAGCGGCGTCCCGCCGGGCTGCACCAGCAGTTTGAAGATGAACGCCGCCGCCGCGATGGCAAGTGCCGTAAACAGCCATCGCTGCCAGCCCGAGGCGTCAGCCAAGAAGGAGAAGGCAACGCCCCGGTTGTGCGCCAAGACGAGATCGGCAAAGGGCGTGATGGGAAGGATTTCGCCTCCGCGCAGGAATCGCGTGGCGAGCGACTTCGACACTTGGTCAAGCAGAACAACCGCGAAGGCAATGCCCAGATAGGGCGCCAGCCGGGCCGCCACGGCAGATATACCGTCGCGGTGCCTGTCAGCAGACACGATGATCGTCATGGGGGTTCCCGTTGATGTTGTGGGGCCGGGGCCCCTTGAGGTGCAAACACTCGTGCCGCCCCGACAGTCGATCGCCACCGGCGCGGTTCCAGGCGGTATTTTCCCGTATGAGCGCGAGCCGACGAGCGAGTTCCTCCAGTTATCAGATGCCAAGGAGGCACCTCGCGACAGATCTCGACCTGGTCCGTTTAACGATCCGACCGCTCGACGACGACCTCGCTTAACTGGACCACCGGCACGATGTCGGTGTAGTTGGCGATGTCGCCCCTGATCTCGGCGCCGTGCTCCTGGCTGGCGGCAAGGTAGCTTTCGGCCGAATCGCAGATGAACGCGCACATCGCCACGAAGGCGGGCGGTGAACCGGGTGCTCGGCCGGCCAGGCCTTTTTCGACGGTGTAGTAGGCGCAGGCACTGCCCAGCCTGGCCTTCACCATCGGCATGTGCCGGTCGCGGTAGTAAGCGTGATCGAAGCGGGCGCCCTCGGTGTACGGGTACATCACTGTGACTTTGATCATTCGGTTCTCCTTGTCATCAGACATCCCACCGGTTTCAAGCGAGGGGACGATCGAAGGGGCTTAGCTGCGGTAAGACGAGGGAAAGGTTGCCGAGCCTGGCTCGGCAGGCAAGCGCAGAGCGTTTGTCAGATAGCTGACGGTGCGATAGAAGCCCGCCAGCATGAGCAGCTCGAGAATGCCCTCGTCGCTGAACGCCGTCTTAAGCGACTGCCATAGGGCGTCGTCGACAGTGCAGTTGGAATGAAGCATGTCGCTAAGCTCTAGCAGCAGCCTGTCCTCATCTTGCCAGCAGGTATCTCGCGGTTGTCCGGAGGCGAGCGAAAGGACCTGGGCTTCATCAAATCCGGCGTGCGATGCGAACAGTGCGATGTGGACGCCCCATTCGTACTCCGATTTACACAGCGCCGTGGTGCGCGCGATGACGAGTTCGCGCTGTCGCAAGGTTAGGTTTCCACGGTCAAGCAGCCCGCCCGCGAAAAACTTCTGGAAAAGGCGAGGGTCCCTCGCGAGCGTGGTAAACAGCACCAGAGGCGGTTTTCCACGCATGAGGCCTTCAAGCGAAGATTGGATGCCGGCGGGGAAAGGTGGCTCCGCAGGAGCGATACGAACAGTCATGGGTTGACCTCGAGCATCTGCTACATTTTCTAAAGCATTGCACTTTATCCACGTTGCTTTGAAAAGTAAAGCATGGCTGTTCTAAAGGTTGGCGCCCCTGTGCGCGGTTCAAGGACCGGCCGCCCCATCATGGTGGCTCTGGACCTACTGGGTCGAAGGTCCACGCTTCGGATTCTTTGGGAGCTCCGCGCGGAGCAGCTGACGTTTCGCGCTCTTCAGGAGGCCTGCGAGACAAACTCCAGCCTGTTGAACACGAGGCTCGCAGAGCTACGAGCGCTTGGTTTGGTTACGCACGACGAGGGAGGCTACGGACTCACCGATGAGGGGCGAAAGTTGAATGCAGCGCTGACGCCTTTGAGCGACTGGGCGCGTCAGTGGAAGCCCCCGGCGCGCTGAGTCGCGCGCCTTCAATGCGTGGGGTCTCGGGCGAAGCTAGAGGCGGGGTGTCGAGACCGGATGCATCGTCTTCGCGATTCGCGGGATTCGCATCACCCGCTTGAGGTTGTACGTAGCTCAAAAGTGGCGCAGGGTCGAAGCTGAAGTCTGGACTTATGCATGGGCCGGCAGTCGCATATTGTTCCGAGGTCAGCTCACTTGAAAACCACGGCGAGTGCATCTTCGAAGGCCGGAAGATCGACGGCCACATGGGAGGTCGAATAGGTTTTCTCCACGATCTGGAAAGCGGAGTAACCGCGTTGCAAGAGCTTTTGATAGACCGCATCGACCGGCTGATAGTTGCACTGGGTGGTATCGCCGCAGCGTGCAAGGATCAATGTTGCGGGAAGTGCCTTGTCTTTCCGCACCTCGTACATCTTCTGCTCATACGTATCAGTCTCCGCTTGCTGATATCCGTACGAACCGTCGAAGGAGAGGAAATGCGAAAAAGTAAGGGTGGTGCCCGCGCCTTCCAGAAAGAGGGCGTAGCCAGTCATGCTTCCGCTGAGTGAATGTCCTGTCAGGATTCGCTTCGTACTGTCCGCCCGATACTTCGATTCGATGAATGGAACGAGTTCCTTCGTCAGAAAGTCGTGGTACGGCACGGCGCCCGGAAAAGTGTAGTCCGTGCTTCGGCGCGATGTGCCCCCGATGCCGACCAGAACCGCATCGATGCCTTTGCGTTCAAGGATGCCCCTCAAGTTTTCGAATCGCCCGCTGGGCGCATTGACGGCGTCTCCGTCCAGGGCATAGATGACGGGATAGGCCTTGGTGCTCCCGCTATAGGACGCGGGGAAATAGATGGTTAGCTGGTAAGTCGCACCAGTCTCAGCCGATTTGATCGAGTCGGAGATCGGGCGACCGGCCGCTGACGGCACTGCAGCGGGTTGCGTGGCCGATGGAAGCAGCGGAGCAACCGCACCACTGCCGCCTCCGCCCCCGCCTCCACCGCAAGCCGTCAGTCCAAGGACAAGCATCCATCCCAC
>NZ_JBFTPJ010000202.1:0-7434 GCF_056398445.1 Variovorax sp. 01T439_2 | reverse complement strand
GGTCGGCACGCCGCTCGAGCTCTACGACCACCCGGCCAACCAGTTCGTCGCGCAGTTCATCGGCATGCCGTCGATGAACATGGTGGCGGCAAGCGCCATTCCGAGTTTTTCCGCCGCCACCGGCGGTCGCCTGCCGAGCGACGGCTTCCTGGGCGTGCGGCCCGAAGGCCTGCGCGTGCATCCGAAGCAGGCTGCGCCCGCGGGCGTGCCGGGGCGCGTGGAGCTGATCGAGGCGCTGGGCGCCGACACGCTGATCCACGTCGACGTGGGCGGCGTGCCGCTGATCGCGCGCCAGAACGAGCGCACGCCGCTGCATGCGGGCGACGACGTGGCGGTCGAGCTCGATCCGTCGGTGCTTCATCTGTTCAACCGCGAAGGCCGTTCGGTCTCCGCCTGATTTCTTCCGGAACATTCCCGTGACCCTCGCAGCAGCGCCTCTCGGTGCGCCAACCTTACCCCCGGCTCCTTCGGAGTTCGTGGTGCTTCACCTCGGACTCGGCTCGTTCCATCGTGCCCACCAGGCCGTCTACCTGCAGCGGCTGATCGATGCGGGCGACACCCGCTGGTCGCTTTCGGGCGCCAACATCCGTCCCGACATGGCCGATGTGGTGGCCGCGCTGCAGGCGCAGGGCGGGCGCTACACGCTCGAAACCGTGTCGCCGGCCGGCGAGTTGCGCTACGAACAGATCGAGGCCATCCGCGAAGTGCTGCCGTGGGAGCCCTCGCTGGCCGCGGTGATCGCACGCGGCGCCGCGCCGTCCACGCGCATCGTTTCGTTCACCGTGACCGAGGCCGGCTACTACCTCGACACCAAGGGCCGGTTGGACCTGTCGTTCGCCGATCTGGCAGCCGACATCGAGCGCGCGCGGCGCGGCGATGCTCCCGGCGAGGGCGTGACCATCTACGGCGCCGTCTGCGCGATCCTGCGTGCGCGCAAGGCTGCGCAGGCTGGCGCGGTCACGCTGCTCAACTGCGACAACCTGCGCCACAACGGCGACCGCTTCCGCGCCGGGCTGCTCGAATTCATCGAACGCGCGGGCGACGCCGATCTGCTGGCATGGGTGCAGGCGAACACCGCCTGCCCCAATGCGATGGTCGACCGCATCACGCCGCGCCCGCCGCCCGAGCTGCGCGCACGCGTGAAGGCCGCAACGGGCCGCGACGATGCGGCCGCGATCACCGGCGAGAGCTTCATCCAGTGGGTGATCGAAGACAACTTTGCGGCCGGCCGGCCCGACTGGGGCCGCGTGGRCGTGGAACTGGTCGAATCGGTGCAGCCCTATGAAGAAGCCAAGATCCGCATCCTCAACGCCACGCACAGCTGCATCGCCTGGGCCGGCACGCTGGCGGGGCTGAATTTCATCCACGAAGGCACGCACGACGCGGCCATCCGCAAGATGGCCTTCGACTACGTCACCGACGACGTGATCCCATGCCTCATCCCGAGCCCGATCGACCTCGCGGCCTACCGCGACGTGGTGCTCGACCGCTTCGGCAACCCCGCGATCCGCGACACCAACCAGCGCGTGGCGGCCGATGGTTTTTCCAAGATCCCGGGCTTCATCGCGCCCACGGTGCGCGAGCGGCTGGCCGCGGGGCAGCCGATCGACAGCGTCGCGATGCTGCCCGCGCTGTTCCTGGCCTTCCTGCAGCGCTGGCATCGCGGGGCGCTGCCCTATGCCTACCAGGACCAGGGCATGGACGAGGCCGTGGCGCACGCGATCTGCGATGCCGCCGATCCGGTGCTCGCGCTGTGCGCCGACCCGGCACTGTGGGGCGCCGCCGCAGGCGATGCGCGGCTGGTGGGCGCGGTGCGCGCAGCGAGCGCGCGCGTGGCAAATTTCCTGAAGAACCCTGGAGCAACGAAATGAGCGAACGTTTGAAGAACCGCCACGTGCTGCTGACCGGCGCCGGTGGCGGCATCGGCCTGGCCGTGGCCGAGGCCTGCATTGCCGAAGGCGCACGCTGCAGCGTGATCGACCGCGCCGCGGCGGCGCCCGAGGCAGTGCGCGCGCTGCAGCAGCAGCACCCCGACAAGCTCGCCTACATCGCGGCCGACGTGACCGACACGCAGGCCATCGCGCACATGCTGGCCGAGGCACAGGTCGCCTTCGGGCCGATCCACACGCTGTTCAACAACGCCGCGGTGTTCSACCTGGCGCCGCTGCTCGACAGCGACGAGGCTTCGTTCGACCGGCTGTTCGCGGTCAACGTGAAGGGCATGTTCTTCGTGATGCAGGCCGTGCTGCGCCACATGGTGGAGGCCGGCACGCAGGGTGCGTCGGTCATCAACATGGCCTCGCAGGCGGGGCGGCGCGGCGAGGCGCTGGTGTCGCACTACTGCGCGACCAAGGCGGCGGTCATCAGCTATACCCAGAGCGCCGCGCTGGCCATGGCGCCGCACGGCATCCGTGTCAACGGCATTGCACCCGGTGTGGTCGACACGCCGATGTGGGACCATGTCGACAGCCTGTTCGCCAAGGCCGAGGGGCTGCCACCGGGCGAGAAGAAGCGCCGCGTGGGCCTGGAGGTGCCGCTCGGCCGCATGGGCGTGCCGGCCGACATCGCGGGCGCGGCCGTGTTTCTTGCCAGCGACGAGGCGCGCTACATCACGGCGCAGACTCTCAATGTCGATGGCGGTAATGTCATGAGCTGAGATGAGACCCTGCTTTTTCGTTCTTGTGCGCTGGTCTTCGTTCAGGGCGCGCTCCCGCCGACGGGGTACCTTGCTCCGCGAATGTCCTCCGGCCTTCGGCCTCCCCCTTGATTTCGCTGCGCAAGGCACCCCATCAGCGAGAGCGTGTTCAGAGCAGCGGTTGATCAGCGGTACACCAGCGGCGTGCCCAAGTGCACAGAGCATCGGGTGCTCCCCGCAGCGAAATCAAGGAGGAGGCCGCAGGCCGGGGGACATTCGCGGAGGGGAGTACCCGGTGATCTGTGCACAGGCCCTGAACAGAAGCGCCAAGAACAACAACGCCAAGAACAACAGCGCCAACAACGCACAGTCATGAACGAAGACTTCCATCTGTACCTGGACAGCGCCGACCTGCCTGAATTGCAGGCCTGCCTGCCGCATCCGGTGGTGCATGGCGTGACGACCAATCCCACGCTGCTCAAGCGCGCCGGCATCGGCCGTGATGAAGTGCCCGGTCTGCTGAAACGCTGCATCGAACTGGGCGCACGCCAGGTGCAGGCGCAGGTCTATTCCAGCGAAGTCGACGGCATGCTCGAAGACGCGGCCGCCTTACTCTCGCACTTCGACCGGGGCCAGCTGGTCGTGAAGATCCCCGCCACGCGCCAGGGCCTCGACGCCGGCGCGCGGCTCATCGCGCAGGGCGTGCCCGTCACCTGGACCGCCGTGTACGCGCCCGAGCAGGCCCACTTTGCCGCGCAGCTGGGCGCGGCCTACGCGGCACCGTACCTCGGGCGGCTCGACGATGCCGGCGTCAACGGGCTGGCGCTGATCGCGCAGATGCAGGCGCTGGTCGCGCAGCGGCCTTCGTCGGGCACGCGCCTGCTGGTCGCCAGCATCCGCTCGCGCGAGGCCTATCTTGCGTTGCTGGCGCTGGGCGTGGGCGCCATCACGATTCCGCCGCGCCTCTTTGCCGAGCTGCTCGACCATCCCGCCACGCTGGCCGCGGAGCGCGGCTTCCTGGCCGATGCGCGCAGCTTGCCCTGACAGAAGAGAATCCGAGAACCATGCGCATTGCACTCACGGGCGAAGCCCTCATCGATTTCACCGCCAGCGAAGCCGGCGCGCTCGCGTTCCTCGGCCACGAGGGCGGTTCGCCGCTCAACACGGCCGTGGCCTGCGCGCGCCTGGGCCAGCCCACCGGCTTTCTCACGCAGCTGTCGACCGACCTGTTCGGCGAACGGCTGATGCGCTTTCTCGAACGCAACGGCGTCGATACCAGCTTCATCCTGCGCAGCAATGCGCCGTCGACGCTGGCCTTCGTCGAGCGCACCCCCGAGACCAACCGCTACGCCTTCTACACGCGCGGCAGCGCCGACGCCACCTGGGCGCCCGAGCCGCCGCCGCAGCTGCCGGCGGCGTGCCGCTTCCTTCATTTCGGCTCGATCTCGCTGCTGCAGGAGCCTGCGGCCACGCGCATTGCCGAGCTGGTCACGGCCAACGCCGGGCGCCGCGTGATCGTGTTCGACCCGAACGTGCGGCCCAGCCTGATTCCCGACATGGCCGCCTACCGCGAGCGCGTGACCGGCTGGCTGGCCATGGCCGACCTCATCAAGCTCAGCGACGAGGACGCCGAACTGCTCGCCCCCGGCCAGCCGGTCGACGCGCTGGCCGCGGAGTGCCTCCAGGCCGGCGCGCATGCCGTGGTCGTCACGCGCGGCGGCGCCGGCGCCACGCTCTGGCGCACGGGGCATGCGCCGCTCGCCGTGGCGGCGCCGCGCGTCAAGGTGGTCGACACCATCGGCGCGGGCGACACTTTCACGGCCGGGCTCTCGGTCTCGCTGCTCGCGCATGGCGTCGAGCACCCGGCCCAGCTCGGCGAGTTGAGCGACGACGCCTGGCGCGAGGTGATGCGCTTCGCCGCCACCGCCGCCGCTCTCAACTGCACCCGCGAAGGCGCCGATCCACCCACGCTCGACGCGGTTCACGCCGCGCTGGCGCAGGAAGACAATGAGGCCGTCGCTTCCCGGCCTTGACCCCCGTGCTGCCATGACAACGTCCACACGCAAACGCTCGATTCCCCGTCAGCGCCAACCCGAGCTGGAGCGCGACATCGCGCGCTCTCCGTCGCTGGGCTACGAGGCCCCCGAAACCGGCCTGGTGCGCTGCCTCGCGCACGGCTTTCCGAGCCCGCTGGTGCGATGGCACTTCCATGAAGACTACGAGCTGCACCTGATCACCGAGACCTCGGGCAAGGCCTTCATCGGCGACTGGATCGGGCCGTTCCAGCCCGGGCACCTCGTGCTCTGCGGGCCGCGGCTGCCGCACAACTGGATCTCGCTCGACGTGCCCGAAGGCGGCGCCGCCGGCCGCGACCGGGTGATCCAGTTCCGCCACGAGCCCATCGAGCGCGCCGCGGCCGAGATCCCGGAACTGCGCGACGTGATGCAGCTGTTCGAACGCGCGCGGCACGGCATCGAGTTCTTCGGCATGTCGCAGCAGGCGCAGGCGCACTGGGACAACATCAAGGCCGCGCGCGGCGTGCGCCGGCTCGGGCTGTTCCTCGAGTTCATGGCCGACCTCGCGCAATGCACCGACTACCGGCTGCTCTCCAGCGTGCAGATGCAGGGCGCGCACGGCGTTGAAGGCGATGCGCAGGTCGACCAGATCAACGACATCGTCAACCGCATCACCAGCAACATGGCGGAGCCGATCTCCATGTCGGACGTGGCGGCCGAGCTCGGCATGAGCGAAAGCCGCTTCAGCCGCTTCTTCCGGCGCTCCACCGGCAACAGCTTCACCGACTTCGTCAACCGCGTGCGCATCAACAGCGCCTGCCACCTGCTGATGCAGACCGACCACTACGTGACCGACATCTGCTACCAGGTCGGCTTCAACAACGTGGCCAACTTCAACCGGCGCTTCCTCGAGATCAAGGGCATGACCCCGAGCGAGTTCAGGCGCCAGGCCGACACGCGGTTCGGCTGACGCCCATACCAAGCGCTTTCAAGGCACCAATCAGGGAGCACCATCTTGTATCTGGGACTGGACCTCGGCACGTCCGAGCTCAAGGCGCTGCTGCTCGCCGGCGACCACCGCATCGTCGGCGTGGCGCGTGCGCCGCTCACGGTCGAGAGGCCAGAGCCGCTCTGGTCGGAGCAGGCGCCTAGCCAATGGTGGCAGGCGCTGGAGCAGGTG
This sequence comes from Variovorax sp. 01T439_2, assembly GCF_056398445.1. Taxonomy (NCBI): domain Bacteria; kingdom Pseudomonadati; phylum Pseudomonadota; class Betaproteobacteria; order Burkholderiales; family Comamonadaceae; genus Variovorax; species Variovorax sp. 01T439_2. The sequence continues at coordinate 1,604 of NZ_JBFTPJ010000202.1, read as the reverse complement.
ATGGCGGAGCTTCGCGGCGCGCATGCTGAAGCGCTCTCGGCCGTGCGCGCGATCGGCATGTCGGGCCAGATGCACGGCGCCACGCTGCTCGACGCCGCGGGCGAGGTGCTGCGGCCCGCCATCCTCTGGAACGACGGACGCAGCGGCCCGCAGTGCGAGGCGCTTGCGCGCGCCGTGCCGCGCCTGGGCGAGATCGCGGGCAACCTTGCGATGCCCGGCTTCACCGCGCCCAAGCTGCTGTGGGTACGCGAGCACGAGCCTGAAATCTTCAACCGCACGGCGCGCGTGCTGCTGCCCAAGGACTGGCTGCGCTTCATGCTGAGCGGCGAGGCCGTCAGCGAAATGTCCGATGCGGCCGGCACGCTGTGGCTCGACGTCGGCGCGCGCGACTGGTCCGACGAACTGCTCGCGGCCACCGGGCTCACGCGCGGGCACATGCCGCGGCTGGTGGAGGGCAGCGAAGTGTCGGCGCAGCTCAAGCCCGAGCTGGCCGCGCGCTGGGGCGTGGGGAACGGCGCCGCTGCCGTGCTCATCGCCGGTGGCGCGGGCGACAACGCCGCCAGCGCCGTCGGCATGGGGCTGGTGGAACCGGGGCAGGGCTTCGTGTCGCTCGGCACCTCGGGCGTGGTGTTCGTCTCGACCGACCGCTTTTTGCCCAACCCCGCGCAGGCGATGCATGCCTTCTGCCATGCGCTGCCCGGCCGCTGGCACCAGATGTCGGTGATGCTCTCGGCCGCGAGCGCCGTGAGCTGGGCCGCCAAGGCCTTCCGGTTCGCCGACGAGGCCGCGCTGCTCGAAGCGGCAGCGTCGGTCGCGCCCGCGCAGCGCGCGCGCTGCCCGCTGTTCCTGCCGTACCTTTCGGGCGAGCGTTCCCCGCACAACAATCCCAACGCGCAGGGCGTGCTGTTCGGGCTCACGCATGCGCACGGCCCGGCGGAGATCGCCTATGCCGTGGTCGAGGGCGTGAGCTTCGGCCTGCGCGACGGCTTCGACACCCTGCGCCTGCCGGCCGGCATGCCGCTGCGCGAAGTGGCGCTGGTGGGTGGCGGCGCGCGCAGTGTCTGGTGGGGCCAGCTGCTGGCCGATATCTTCGAGCTGCCGCTCACGCTGTACGCGGGCAGCGAGACGGGTGGGGCGCTGGGCGCGGCCCGCCTTGCCTGGCTGGCTGACGGCGGCACCGTGGCCGAGGTGTGCACGCTGCCGCCGGTGAAGCAACAGCTGGTGCCTTCGCTTGAAGGTGCCGATGGGCACAAGGCGCGTCATGTGCGCTTCCGGGCGCTCTATACGGCGCTGCGCGACCAGTTCCGTTAATTCGTACGCGCAATGAAAAAGGGCCGCTTTCGCGGCCCTTTCGTTTTGGTGAGCAATGGAGCTCAGCCGGGAAATTACATTCCCATGCCGCCCATACCACCCATGCCGCCCATGTCGGGCATGCCGCCGCCGGCACCGGCTTCTTCCTTCGGTGCGTCGGCGACCATGGCTTCGGTCGTCAGCAGCAGCGAAGCCACCGATGCTGCGTTCTGCAGCGCGGTGCGGGTCACCTTGGTCGGGTCCAGGATGCCCAGCTCGAGCATGTCGCCGTACGTGTCGTTGGCGGCATTGAA
>NZ_JBFTPJ010000201.1:0-7452 GCF_056398445.1 Variovorax sp. 01T439_2 | reverse complement strand
CAGGTGCCCGTCGGCGCGATGCCGTCGCTGGTGCTGCTGTGCGTGAAGAGCGGTGCCACAGCCAGTGCCGCCGCCGAACTGGCTTTTGCGCTGCCCGCGGGCACGCTGGTCGTCTCGCTGCAGAACGGCATCTCCAACTGCGCCTCGGCGTCGCGCGTGGGGCCCACGCTCCAGGTGCTGCCGGGCATGGTGCCCTACAACGTGGCCGAGATCGGGCCCGGTGCCTTCCACCGCGGAACGGCCGGCCGGCTGGCGGCGCAGGACGATGCGGCGCTACGGCCCTGGCTGCCGGTCTTCGCGCGGGCCGGCGTGCCGCTCGACCTTTACCCTGACCTGCTTCCCGTGCAGTGGGGCAAGCTGCTGCTCAACCTCAACAACCCGGTCAATGCGCTCTCGGGCCTGCCGCTGCGCGACGAGCTGCTGCAGCGCGGCTACCGGCGCTGCTTTGCGGCGCTGATCGACGAGGCGCTCGGCGTGCTGGGCAGCGCCGGCATCGCGCCCGCGCAGGTGGCCGCGGTGCCGGCGCAGCGGCTGTCGGCGGTGCTGCGGCTGCCCGACTGGCTGTTTCGCATCGTCGCGGCGCGCATGTTGCGCATCGATGCCAAGGCCCGCTCGAGCATGGCCGACGACCTGGCGCTCGGGCGGCGCACCGAGATCGATGCGCTCAGCGGCGAGGTCGTGCGCCTCGCGCAGGACCAGGACCTGGAGGCGCCGCGCAACGCAAGGATGTTCGCGCTGCTCGAGGAGTGGCCCGCCCAGCCCCGGCGCTGGACGGCACGGCAATTGCAAGACGCACTGGGCCTGTCGTAGCGCGGACGCTGTACCCTCTGGGGCCATCGGTGCGCATGGTTTCAAGGGAGTGTTCTCATGCAGGTTCTGATCCTCGGCAGCGGTGTCATCGGCACCTCGGTGGCGTACTACCTGGCGCGCGCCGGCCACGACGTGACGGTGCTCGAGCGCCAGCCCGCGCCCGCGCTCGAAACCAGCTTCGGCAACGCGGGCGAGGTGTCGCCCGGCTATTCGGCGCCCTGGGCCGGGCCCGGCGTGCCGCTCAAGGCCATCAAGTGGATGCTCATGCAGCACAGCCCGCTGGTGATCAAGCCCATGCTCGATCCGGCCATGTGGCGCTGGGGCCTGTCGATGCTGTGCAACTGCACGCAGGCGCGCTACGAGCTCAACAAGGGCCGCATGGTGCGGCTTGCCGAATACAGCCGCGACTGCCTCAAGGCGCTGCGCGCCGACACCGGCATCCGCTACGACGAGCGCGCGCTCGGCACGCTGCAGCTCTTCCGGACCCAGAAGCAGCTCGACGGCATCGCCAAGGACGTCGAAGTGCTCCAGGCCTCCGGCGTGCCCTACCAGGTGCTCGACCGCGAAGGCTGCGTGCAGTACGAGCCGGCGCTCGCGGCCGTCAAGAACAAGTTCGTCGACGGGCTGCGCCTGCCGGGCGACGAAACCGGCGACTGCTTCAAGTTCACGCAGGCGCTGGCCGTGCTGGCCGAGGCGGCCGGCGCGAAGTTCCGCTTCGGCGTGGGCATCCAGGCCATCGAGCACGGCGCCGGCGGCGTCACTGGCGTGCGCACCGACGCCGGCCGCTTCACGGCCGACCGCTACGTGGTGGCGCTCGGCAGCTATTCGCCGGCCATGGTCAAGCCGCTGGGCATCGACCTGCCGGTGTACCCGGTCAAGGGCTTCTCGATCACCGTGCCCATCTCCGATGCCAGCGGCGCGCCCGAATCCACCGTGATGGACGAGACCTTCAAGGTGGCCGTCACGCGGCTGGGCGAGCGCATCCGCGTGGGCGGCACCGCGCAGCTCTCGGGCTTCGACCTGCGGCTCGACGCAAGGCGGCGCGACACGCTCGAGCATGTCGTGACCGATCTCTTTCCGAAGGGCGGCAATGTGCGCGACGCCTCCTTCTGGACCGGCCTGCGCCCCATGACGCCCGACGGCACGCCGGTGATCGGCGCCACGCGCATTCCCAACCTGATGCTGAGTACCGGCCACGGCACSCTSGGCTGGACCATGGYGGCCGGCACCGGCCGCGTGATGGCCGACCTGATCGATGGCCGAAGCCCCGCCATCGACATGGAAGGCCTGACGGTGGCGCGCTACGGCGCCTGAGCCGGGCAGCCGGACAACCCGCCTGAGAAACACCCGCCGCCCGCACGGCGGGCGCGGCCCTGCGCGCCGGATTCAAGGGTTTGTACCTAGATTGACGAAGCCATTGGTACTCGGTATTCTTCGTCTCGTTCCATTAATAAATCACCGTTTCATTAGTGAAACAGACAGATCCACCCCACGAACGCCATGCCATCCACACGCCGACAAGCCATTGCAGCCGCGCTCGCCTTCGGCGTCGCCTGCGCCACGGGGCCCGCCAGGGCCGAGAGCAGCTATCCGAGCAAGCCGATCACGCTGGTCGTCGCCTATCCGGCCGGAGGCGACACCGACGCGCTGGCGCGGCTCTTCGCCGAGAAGCTGTCGGCGCGCGTGGGCCAGCCCGTGGTGGTCGACAACCGCCCCGGCGCCAGCGGCATCATCGGCAGCGCCTATGTCTCGAAGGCGCAGCCCGACGGCTACACGCTGCTGCTTTCGCCCAGCACCTTCTCGATCGCGCAGCTGGTGCTCAAGACGGGCGGCACCTCGGGCTACGACGTGCTGAACGGCTTCACGCCGATCGTGCAGACCGGCAGCCAGCCGCTGTTCCTGGTGGCGGGCGGCGCCAGCGGCCTCGCAAGCGCCAAGGACCTGGTGGCCGCGGCCAAGGGCGGCAAGCCGCTGACCTTTGCGAGCCCGGGCAGCGGCTCGCCGATGCACATCCTGGGCGAGATGTTCAACCGCGCCGCGGGCGTGAGCCTCGGGCACGTGCCCTACAAGGGCGTGGCGCCGGCGGTCAACGACGTGCTGGGCGGCCACGTGCCCGCCACCTTCATCACGCTGGGCCCGGTGGCGCCGTACCTTGCCAACGGCAAGATGCTGCCGCTCGCGGTGGCCTCGCACGAGCGCTCGGCGCTCGCGCCCAAGGTGCCGACGCTGCAGGAGCTCGGCTACAAGGACGTGGAGGTCACGGCCTGGAACGGCCTCTGGGGCCCGCGCAACCTGCCGCCCGAAATCGTCAAGACGCTCAACGCCCACTTCAACGAGATCCTGAAGATGCCCGAGATCGTCTCGCGCATGGCCGTGCTGGGCACCACGCCCGTGGGCGGCAGCGCCGACGTGCTCGGCAAGACCAACGCCGCGGACTTTGCGCGCTTCGGCAAGGTCATCAAGGAGCTCGGCATCCAGGCCGACTGAAAAAGCACCATGACCGAACCCAAAGCCGTTCCCGATCCCTCGAGCCTGCAAGCCCTGCTGGCCGAGCTGCCCGCCAACCTGCTGGCGGGCCGCCGCATCCTCGTGACCGGCGGCGCGCGCGGGCTGGGGCTTGCGTTTGCGCAGTGCATCGCGGCGGCCGGCGCGCAGGTGGTGCTGGCCGACATCCTCGGCGAGCTGGCCCAGGGCGAAGCCAAGGCGCTGCGCGATGCCGGCCACCGGGCGCATGCGCTGGAAGTCGACCTGTCGGAGCCGGCCTCGATCGAAGCCTGCGCGGCGGAAGCGCTTCGCCTGCTCGGTGGGCTCGACGGCCTCGTCAACAACGCGGCCATCACCAACTCGGGCGGACGCGATGCGCACCAGCTCGACGTCGGCACCTGGGACCGCGTGATGAACGTCAACGTGCGCGGCACCTGGCTCATGGGCCGGGCCTGCCGCCCCGCGCTTGCTGCCAGCGGGCGCGGCGCGGTGGTCAACCTCGCGTCCGACACGGCGCTGTGGGGCGCGCCCAACCTGCTGGCCTATGCCTCGAGCAAGGGCGCCGTCATTGCCATGACGCGCTCGCTGGCGCGCGAGTGGGGCGGCGACAACATCACGGTGAACGCCGTGGCGCCCGGCCTCACGCTGGTGGAAGCCACCGAGTACGTGCCGATGGCGCGCCACCAGAAGTACCTCGAAGGCCGCGCCATCCCGCGCGAGCAGCAGGCCGCCGATGTCTGCGGTGCCACGCTGTACCTGCTTTCCGGCCTCGCGCGCTTCGTGACGGGCCAGCTGCTGGCCGTCAACGGCGGCTTTGCGATGCACTGATTCAGATTTTTTTCCGACGAATGGAGTGAACACGATGAGCGATTTGTCCGAACAGCAGAAGATCACCGATACCGCCGGCAGCACGCTGGCGCAGCCCGAAGGCAGCAGCCTCACGGAGTGGATGAACAGCCGCATCGCGCGCTACGAAACCCGCAAGTACGATTGGGATGCGCTCAAGTTCCAGGCCGACCTCGACCCCAAGTTCCGCCGCGCGCAGATGCGCTACGTGGGCACCGGCGGCACCGGCGTTGCGAAAGACGTCAACACCGTGCCGGCCGAGCACTTCACCTTCTCCACCATGGTGATCCCGGCCGGCCATGAAGGCCCGCCGCACCTGCACACCGACGTGGAGGAAGTGTTCTTCCTGATCCGCGGCAAGCTCAAGGTGGTGATCGAAAAAGACGGCGAACGCTTCGAAACCATCATGACGGACCGCGACCTGATCTCGGTGCCGCCCGGCGTATACCGCGAAGAAATCAACATCGGCGACGAAGACGCGCTGATGTGCGTGATGCTCGGCGCCAAGAAGCCCGTGACGCCGACCTATCCGGCCGACCATCCGCTCGCAAAGATCAAGCGCTGAAGAAAAAGAAAGAGGCCATGAACGACGCCATTGCCACCCACGCGCAGAGCGCCTTGCCCGCTTCCGAGCTGGCGCTGCTGGAGGCCCGCTTTCCGGCGCGCGCCGTGCCGGTGGGCGGCGGTGCCGTGGTGTCGGTGCGCGAATGCGGCGCGGGCCCGGCCATCGTCTGCCTGCACGGCATCGGCTCGGGTGCGGCCTCGTGGCTCGGCCTTGCCTTGCTGCTTGCGCCGCAGGCCCGCGTGATCGCGTGGGATGCGCCGGGCTATGGCGCCTCGACGCCGCTCGCGCCTGCGGCGCCTTCCGCGGCCGACTACGCGCAGCGGCTGCACGGCCTCTTCGATGCGCTCGACATCCAGTCCTGCGTGCTGGTCGGCCATTCGCTCGGCGCGATCACGGCGGGCTGCGCGGCGGGCAAGGATTCTGCCCTGGCTTTGCGCATCCGCCGTCTCGTGCTCGTCAGCCCCGCGGCCGGCTATGGCGCCCCGCAGCGCGAGGAAGCCCGCCGCAAGGTGCGCGCCGAGCGGCTTGCCACGCTCGACGAGCTCGGCATTGCGGACATGGCCGCGAAGCGCGCAGGCCGGCTGGTGTCCGGCAACGCCAGCGAACGCGCGCGCCAGTGGGTGCAATGGAACATGGCGCAGCTGAGCGACGGGGGCTATCGCCAGGCCGTCGAGCTGCTGTGCAATGCCGACCTGCTGGCCGACCTGCCGCCCGCCATGCCGGTGCGCGTGGCCTGTGGCGCGCTCGATGCCGTCACCACGCCCGAGGCCTGCGCCGAGGTCGCGCGCCGCTGCGGCGTGCCGCTCGAATCGATTGCCGATGCCGGCCATGCGAGCTACGTGGAGCAGCCGCAGGCCGTTGCCGCATTGCTGCGCGAAGTGCTGGCCGCCTGACAGAAGACACACGACAAGACAACCAAAGGGAAAAACGAACCACCATGGCCACCAACGACAACGAGACAATGGAAGAGGGCGGCGAGCGCTACAACGTGCCGGCGCTCGAACGGGGCCTGCGCGTGCTGTGCGAGTTCAGCCGCGAGAGCCGCACGCTCTCCGCGCCTGAACTGGGGCGCCGCCTCGACCTGCCGCGCTCGACCGTGTTCCGGCTTCTCACCACGCTGGAGAACATGGGTTTCCTCGAGCGCGCCGAAGGCGGGCGCGACTACCGCCTGGGCCTGGCCGTGCTGCGCCTGGGCTTCGAATACCTGGCCTCGCTGGAGCTCACTCAGCTGGGCGCGCCGCTGCTCAACCGCCTGTGCGACGAGCTGCGCACGCCCTGCAACCTGGTGGTGCGCGACGGCCGCTCCATCGTCTACGTGGCCAAGGTGGCGCCGCCCACGCCGTTCGCAAGCTCGGTCACCGTGGGCACGCGCCTGCCGGCCCATGCCACGGTGCTCGGCCGCGTGCTGCTCGAAGACCTCACGCTGCCGCAGCTGCGCGCGCTCTACCCGGAAGACAGGCTCGAGACCTTCTCGCCGAGCACGCCCACCACCGTGAGCGAGCTGTTCGACATGGTGCAGGCCGACCGCACGCGCGGCTACGTGCTGGGAGAAGGCTTCTTCGAATCGAACATCTCCAGCATCGCGGCGCCGGTGCGCGACCACAGCGGCCACATCGTGGCGGCGCTGGGCGCCACCATCACCTCGGGCCACATCGAGGAGAACCGCATGGACGAGATGGTGCAGCGCGTGCGCGCCACCGCCGAAGAAATTTCGGGCCTCCTGAACTATTCGCCCGCCCGCGCGCAAAAGGTGGTGCCGCTTCGCAGCGCATGAACCACGCCATGACACAGCCATCTACTTCTTCTTCCTTCTTCGCCGCCGACGCGCTGGCGGGCCGCGTGGCCGTGGTCACGGGCGGTTCCTCGGGCATCGGCCTGGCCACGGTCGAGCTGCTGCTCGAATGCGGCGCCGCGGTGGCGCTGTGCGGCCGCAATGCCGGGCGGCTCGACAGCGCGGTGGCCGGCCTGCGCGAGAAGCACGCGGGCGCGCGGCTCTTCGCGCAGCCCTGCGACGTGCTCGACGGCCCTTCGGTGCGCGCCTTTGCGGCCGCCAGCGAGGCCGCGCTCGGCCCGGCCTCGATGCTGGTCAACAACGCGGGGCAGGGGCGCGTCTCCACCTTCGCCGACACCGACGACGCGGCCTGGACCGAAGAGCTCAAGCTCAAGTTCTTCTCGGTCATCAACCCGACGCGCGCCTTCCTGCCGCAGCTCGCGGCGCAGCGCAGCGTGCACGGCGACGCCGCCATCGTCTGCGCCAACTCGCTGCTCGCGCGCCAGCCCGAGCCGCACATGGTCGCCACCTCGGCCGCGCGCGCCGGCCTGCTGAACCTCGTGCGCTCGATGGCCACCGAGTTCGCGCCGCAGGGCGTGCGCGTGAACGGCATCCTGATCGGCCTGGTCGAGTCGGGCCAGTGGCGCCGCCGCTTCGAGGCGCGCGAAGACAAGTCGCAGGACTGGGCCGCATGGAGCGGCCAGCTCGCGCAGAACAAGCACATCCCGCTGGGCCGCCTGGGGCTTCCGACCGAAGCGGCACGCGCCATTCTTTTTCTTGCTTCGCCGCTCGCGTCGTACACGACGGGCAGCCACATCGATATCTCTGGAGGCCTTTCGCGCCATGCATAACCCCAACAACAACAACACGGTCACGGTCGGCGCAGTCGTCGCGGCCTTTCTCGAACAGTGCGGCGTCAAGGCGGCCTTCGGCGTGATCTCGATCCACAACATGCCGATCCTCGATGCCTTCGCGC
>NZ_JBFTPJ010000200.1:0-7476 GCF_056398445.1 Variovorax sp. 01T439_2 | reverse complement strand
AGGGGAAACCATGGTGCACCGCATCGGTGAAATTTGCGTCGACGCAATTTGCGCATACGCAAATTCCAGGCCTGCGCCGTGCGGGCCGTCATGGATGGCGGAGCGCCGGGCTGGCAGAATTGCGCTGCACCACAAGAGAAAGCCAAGCGTGAATCCATACACAGGGACCAAGCCGGGAACAAGGCCGAAGGACGAGGCGCCCACGTTGGACCGCACCACTTTCGGCCATCGGCTGCGCGCCGCGCGCAAGCGCTTCGGCTGGACGCTGGCGCAGCTGRCCGAGCGCTCGGGCGTGTCGATCACCACCATCTCGCGCGCCGAGCGCGGCCAGCTCGCGCTGGGCTACGAGAACTTCACCGCGCTCGGCCGCGCGCTGGAGATGGACATGAACGCCATGTTCGCGGGCGCCGGCGTCAAGCCCGCGCAGCTCGACGGGCCGGTGGTCACGCGCGCCGGCAAGGGCGTGGTGTACCGCGGCCTCTCGATCGCCTACGAGTTTCTCGGCACCACGGCAGCCGGCAAGCAGATGAGCCCCATCGTGGGCACGGTGCATGCGCGGCGCATCCATGGGCCGGAAGACTTCGTGCGGCATGCGGGCGAGGAATTCGCCTATGTGCTGTCGGGCGAGATCGAGGTGCACTTCGAGAACGGCGAAGTGGTGCAGCTTGCGCGCGGCGACTCGCTGTATTTCGACAGCCGGCTCGGCCATGCCTATGTGAGCGTGAGCCGGCAGCTCGCGAAGATCGTGGGCATGACCACGGCGGAGAGCGGGCACATGCGGTCGGCGCGCGAGGCGCCTGCTTCTGGGCCGGTGGGGAAGGTGCCGCCCAAACCCAAGCCCGCAGCTGCCACGAAGAAAGCCACGCGAAGCCGCGGCGCCTGACGCTTCGCCGCGCCGTCCTGCTGTCGCCGATTTGCGCGCGAATGCTGGCGAGGGTCGCTATGCTGGCGCCCGCCAATCACTCCGACAAGAAACCATCATGAACCTGCCCTCGTCCTTCCTTGCCCTGCGGTCCGTGTCGCTGGCCTGCGGCCTCGCCCTTGGCGCCGCCGCCGCCGTGCACRCCGCGCCCGATACCAAGCTGCTCGCCGCCGCCGAAAAGGCGCAGCCCGCGGTGATCGACAACCTCAAGGAAATGGTGCTGATCGAATCGGGCAGCCTCAACGTCGACGGCCTGCTCAAGATGGCCGACGTGGTGGAAGCGCGCCTGAAGGCCGCGGGCTTCAAGACCGAGCGGCGCAAGGCCACGGCGGGCGCGGGCGCCGACATCGTCATCGGCACCCTCAAGGGCACGGGCAAGCGCAGGATCATGCTGCAGGGCCACATGGACACGGTGTACGCCGCCGGCATCCTGAACAGCCAGCCCTACAAGGTCGATGGCAACCGCATCTACGGGCCGGGCATCGCGGACGACAAGGGCGGGCTCGCGGTCATGATGGCTTCGCTGAAGATCCTGGCCGATGCGGGCTGGCGCGACTACGACACGCTCACGGTGCTCATGAACCCCGACGAGGAAGTGGGCTCGGTGGGCTCCGGCGAGCTCATCGCAACCATGGCCGACCAGCACGACACGGTGCTGTCCTTCGAGCCCACCGCCGCCAAGTCGGTGGCCAAGGGCGAATCGCTGCTGCTGGGCGCGGCCGGCATCGCACAGGCCACCCTCGACGTGAAGGGCCGCGCATCGCATGCGGGCGCCGCACCCGAGCTGGGCCGCAACGCGCTGTACGAGCTGTCGTATCAGCTGCTGCAGACCCGCGACGTGGCCAAGGACATCCCCGGCGTGGCGCTCAACTGGACCGTGGCGCGCGCCACCGGCCCGATCAACCAGATCACCGAGAAGGCGCAGGCGCTCGGCGACATCCGCATCACGCAGCCCGGCGCCGAAAAGAAGCTCGAAGCCGCGCTGCAGGCGAAGCTCGCGAACGGCAAGCTGGTGCCCGACACCGAGACCACGCTCAAGGTGGAAGTGGGCCGCCCGGCTTTCGTGGCGGGCGAGAAGGGCCGCGCGCTGGGCGAGAAGGCCCAGGCCATCTACAAGGAGATCGACCGCGAGCTCGCGCTCACCCCCATGACCGGCGGCGGCACCGATGCGGGCTATGCGGGCCGCTCCGGCAAGGCCACCGTGGTCGAGAGCTTCGGCCTCGCGGGCTTCGGCTATCACGCACGCGACGAATACATCGAGGTCGACTCGATCGTGCCGCGCCTTTATCTCGTCACCCGGCTGCTGACGGAAATCGGCAAGCAGTAACGGACCTCGCGGCCGCCGCTTTCAGGGCTGGTCCTTGGGCGGTTCGCCGGGGCGGCCGGGCGGGCGCCGATGGGCCGCTGCTGCTGCGGCGGCGGCCGCGTGCTGCTGGGCCTGTTGCTGCTGCTGGCGGATTTGCTGCGCTTGCTGCTGAGCCTGTTGCTGTTGGCGTTGCTGCTGCTGTTGCTGCTGTTGTTGGATCGCCTGCTGCCGCTGTTGCTGCTGGCGCGCTGCTTGCGCTTCTTGCTGCTGCCGCTGCAGTTGCTCTTGATGCTGCTGTTGCCGGGCCTGCTGCTGCGCCTGCTGCCGCTGCATCTGCTGCTGTTGCGCTTGCTGCTGCTGGAGCACGCGGGCCTGCTGCTGGGCTTGCTGTTGCTGCATCTGCTGGCGCCGTGATTGCTCCTGCTGCGCCGATTGCCTTTGCTGCTGGCGCTCCTGCATCGCCTGCCGCTGTTGAGCCTGGCTGGCCGCGCGCGCCTGTTGCTGTTGCTGCTGGGCCGCCTGCTGCCGCCGCGCGAGGTCCTGCTGCTGCTGTTGTTGTTGAAGCAAGGCCTGCGGCGCTTGCGGGGGCGTGTTGTGCGCCTGCTGCTGTGCCAGCCGCTCCTGTTGTCGTGCCTGTTGCCGCGCCTGTTGCCGCGCCTGTCGCTGTGCCTGCTGCTGTGCTTGTTGCTGCGCCTGTTGCGCTTGCTGGCGCTGCAATGGGTCTTGCTGCGGGTGCTGCTGAAGGCGTGCCTGCCGCTCCTGCTGCTCCTGCTGGCGCTGGCGGGCCTGCAGCTGCTGTGCCTGTTGTGCGGCTTGCTGCTGCTCCTGCTGCTGGCGCATGAAGGCTTGCTGCTGCCGTGCCTGCTGCTCCCGTTGCTGTTGTTGCTGCTGCTGTTGTTGCGCGAACTGGGCGTTCTGTGGCGGGGGCAGGCCCGGCGCGGCCGCGAAATTGGGCGGGGGCGCGCCCGGCGGCAGGCCGCGCGGCGCGTTGTTGTTGTAGACATTGCGCACGTTGTTGACCACGGTCGTCGAGCGCGAGATGTAGGTGCTGTTGTTGTAGACCACGGCGGGCCGCGCATAGGCCGGCGGCACCGCGCGATCGCGATCCCGGTAGCGCGGCGCGCCCCAGTTCACGTCCCATGAGCGCCAGCCCCAGTCGTGCCGCTCGAGCGCGGCGCCCACCACCACGCCGAGCCCGAAAGTGAACGCGCCGGCCGCCGCCACCTGGCCGCGGCTATAGCCGGGCGCAACCTCGACGGGCGGGGTGTACGCATAGCCGGGGTACACGGGCACGGGTTCGCCGTAGATGCGCTGCGGGTCGTAGCTCGGCACGTAGACCACGTCGGGCTGCGCAGGCTCGATGGTGATGAACTGCGGCGGCGGCTCGACCACGGCGGGGCCTGCATAGACGGGCTGCACGTCAGGGGCCGGTGCGTAGTTGCGCGGCGTGGCGGCGCTGGCCACGCGCAGCTTGTCGTTGTTCTTGAGCCGGCCCGCCGCCGATGCGCGCTGGCGCATGACCTGGATCGCGTTCATCACGTCGGCCGGATCGTTGTAGTAGGCCTGTCCGAGTGCTTCGGTCCACGCGATGTTGCCGGCCATCTGGTCGAGCACCGGGCGGAATGCGGTGAGCGATTTCACGCTCGGGTCCCAGGGCTGCTGGTTGGCTGCGTCCGCGAGCGGACCGCCCTTGAGGGACGCGTTCTGCGCGAGCCAGCCGTGCGCGGCCGTGATCTGGTCGGGATAGGTGGCGCCGGCCAGCACCTGCGCCACCAGCTTGTCGGGGTACAGCGCGATGGGCGCGACCAGCTGGTAGAGCTGCTCGGCGGAGGGCGGCGTGTAGGCCGCTGGCGCGGGGGCGGCCGGCGCAGGTGCCGGCGCGGCGGCTGCCGGAGGCGCGGGCGCAGGCGCCGGTGCCGAAGGCGTGCTGTCGGTCTTGTTGCAGCCGGCGATGCCGATTGCGCCGATGCACAGCGARATCGTCAGGAGCCGCGCGAGCGGGGTGCGGCGCAGTGATGTTGTCATCTGGAGTTCCTATGGGCGCAGAAGCCGCGCCTTCGAAACTCTTCAACGGCGCGCCACCTGTAGCGACGACGCCAGCCTGCATCGTCGATGCAACGGTCTGTGTCGGTGTTGCGCCGCCTGCGCTGTCGGCGCAGAACCACAAGCCCCAGGCTCTACTTGGCGCCGCCCGTGTACTTGGTGACGCTCGTCGCGTTCACGTGGTAGCCGCTCACGCCCATCATCGAATCGTTGCGCAGGGTCTGCAGCTTGCCGGTGACCCACACGGTGTCCATGGCGCGGAACTTGGCGCCCTTGGGCGTGACCACGTGCAGGATCTGGTTGGCCGGAGGCGGCGGCGTGTGGATGCAGGCGCCGAAGTAGGGCACCAGCAGGAACTCGGTGACTTCGCCCTTGGCTTCCTCGAGCGRCACGATGAAGCCCGGGATCTTGATGTCCGCGCCGTTCATGGCCGGGTTGGTCGGTGCGTTGTTCGACACTTCCTGCATCTTCATGAGCAGCTCGTTGGCGCGCGGGTCGCCGTCGTTGAGCGCGCTCAGGTCCATGCCCTTGAATTCCTTGGCCGGGTCCCAGTCCTTGGGCACGAGCTCTTCCCAGGTGATCTGGCGCGGCTGGCCTGGCGCAGCCTTGGCCGCGGCGGCCGGCGGTGCGGCCTTGCCGCCGAGCGGGTTCGATGCGGTCGTGTCCTTGGGTGCCGGGTCGGCGGCCCATGTGGCGGCGGCAAGGCCGGCGCCAGCCAGCAGCATCGAAAGCCGCGTGAAGGCGTTGATCGTGGAGTTCTTCTTTGCGATGCGCATGGTTCAAATCCTCGGGGAAAGGCCGTCGGCCAACGAGAGCCTATAGGCGCGGATGCCCGGCAGCAGGCTTGCCAGCCAGCCCGCGACCAGCAGGCTCGCCATCAGCAGCCATTCGTTCAGTGTAGGTGGCGAAAGGCTCAATGTCAGCCCGAACTGCGCCTGCAGCCATGGCGCGAGCAGGGCAATGCCAAGCACCGCCATCACCACGCCGAAGGCCACGCCCAGCACGGTGACCATGGCGCCCTCCAGCGCAAGCAGCGCCAGCACATGGCGCAGGCCGGCGCCCACGGCGCGCAGCACGGCCAGTTCGCGCCGCCTTTCGTTGAGCCCCGCCATCACCACCGAGACCAGGCCCGCAAGGCTCACCAGCGCCACCAGCGCCGACATCAGCAGCAGGGCGTTCTCGCCGATGCCGATCACGCTCCACAGCTCGTCGAGCGCCACGCCGGGCAGGATGGCCATCAGCGGCTCGCCGGTGTAGGTGGAGATCCAGCGCTGCACGCCGAACACGGCCGAGCGGTTCTTCAGGCCCACGAGCGCGGCCGTCACGTTCTTGGGCGTGAGGTCGAACTTGCGCACCTGCTCGGCCGGGATCTTCACGCCCGGCATCGGCGCGCCGCCCACCCATTCGAGGTGGATGGCTTCCATCGCTTCGAGGCCGATGTGCACCGTGCGGTCGACCGGCGTGCCGGTGCGCGCGAGCACGCCCACCACGGTGAAGGGCTTGTCGGCATGCTCGGACGCATTGAGTTCGCCGCTGCCATGCGCGAGCGTGATCCTCTGGCCGACGTGGTAGCCGAGCTTGTCGGCCACCTCGGCGCCCACCACCGCATCGAACAGCGCGCTGAAGGGCTTGCCCTCGCGCAGCGCGAGCGGCTGGCGGTTGCCGTAGCGAAAGCGCGCGAAGTATTCGGGCGAGGTTGCGAGCACCGCGAAGCCGCGGTGCGAGTCGCCGAGCGAAAGCGGCACCACCCAGTCGACGCCCGGATGCGCGGCCAGGGCCTGCACGCTCTTCCAGGAAATGTTGTTGGTGGCCGCGCCGATGCGGAACACCGAGTACAGCAGCAATTGCGTGGCGCCGGTGCGCGCGCCCACGATCAGGTCGGTGCCCGAGACGGACGATGCGAAGTTCTCGCGCAGCTCCGTGCGGATGCGCTCCACGCCGAGCAGCAGGAAGGTCGACAGCGCGATCGAGAACACCGTGAGCGCCAGCGTGAAGCGCCGGTTCCAGGCGCTGCGCCAGGCAATGGAAAAAAGCGCCTTCATCTCAGCTGTCCGCCGCCATGGCCGCGGGCGCCGCGCGGTTGATCTCGGGCAGCAGCACGTGCCGCGCAAAGCGCTG
The DNA here is from genome assembly GCF_056398445.1 of Variovorax sp. 01T439_2. NCBI lineage: Bacteria > Pseudomonadati > Pseudomonadota > Betaproteobacteria > Burkholderiales > Comamonadaceae > Variovorax > Variovorax sp. 01T439_2. The sequence goes on along the minus strand of NZ_JBFTPJ010000200.1, from coordinate 1,087 downwards.
CGCAATGCGCTGGTCGTGGCTCACGAACACGAGCGCGCTGTTGTTCACGGCGCAGGCCGTCAGCAGCACGTCGAGGAAGGCTTCGCGCCGGTCCTCGTCGAGCGCCGAGGTGGGTTCGTCGGCAATCACCACTTCGGGCTGGCCGATGAGCGCGCGCGCCGCGGCCACGCGCTGCTGCTGGCCCACGGAGAGCTGCATCGCCTGGCGCTTCCACAGGTTGCGGTCGAGCCCCATCTGCTCGAGCAGGTGCTCGGCCTCTTCGCGCGCGCTGCCGCCGCGCGCAGCCTGCGACTCGCGCCGCTGCGAGAAGCGGCAGGGCAGCAGCACGTTGTCGAGCACGTTCAGGTAGGGCAGCAGGTTGAACTGCTGGAAGATGTAGCCGACGTGCGCAACGCGGCAGCGGTCGCGCGCGGCGCCCGAGAGCTGCGACCAGTCGTGCCCCAGCAGCGTGACGCGGCCTTCGTCCGCCACCAGCACGCCGGCCAGAAGCGACAGCAGCGTGCTCTTGCCGCAGCCGCTCGGCCCGTGCAGGAAGACGGCCTCGCCCGCGGTGATGCGCAAGGCCTCGATGTCGATGCACGGCCTTGGCATGCCGGGCCACGAGAAGCGCAGCCCTTCGGCGGCGAGCACCACGCGCAGCGGCGGCGCGGCCTCGCCCTGGGGGACGGTGCTCACAATGTCACTTGCCCAGGTTCAGGCGAACGGGCTGGGCAGCCTGTGCGCCGGCCGGGCGCTTGAGCTGGCGCTTGAACTGGCCTTGCGCGGATGCAATCTGCGAATCGATCTGGCGCGTGCCCTTGAAGGCGGAGAAAAGATTCACGTCGATGAACTTTGCCGCGGCCGCATGGGTGCAGTTGAACGAAAAGGTCGCGTCGAGATCGGCATGGCCCGCGGGCTCTGCCGGGTCGGGGTTGCCAAGGCCCAGTGCGCTGGAGCGCAGCTCGACCGGGCCGAGCTTGCAGTTGGCGGCCGGGTCGATGGCAAACAGCTTGTCGGCTGCGCGCAGCTGGGCGATGGCGTCTTCGGCGGTCTTCTTCTCGGCGTCGGTCTTGGGCGCGCGCTCGAAGCCGACGATGTTGTCCAGTGG
>NZ_JBFTPJ010000199.1:0-7492 GCF_056398445.1 Variovorax sp. 01T439_2 | reverse complement strand
CAGTTGCACTGCATCGGGCACGGCGACGGATGGCGCCCTGACGCCGCCGGCGCGCAGCGCGCGCACCAGCGCATAGGGCGTGGCAAAGCGCGCGCCCTCGATCTCGAGCGAGGCCGCCAGCAGCCCGCGCAGATTGGCCAGCGCGCTCTGGCGCATGGCCGAAGGCATGGCGGCGCCGAACCTGGCCAGCACATCGCCATCGTGAAAGATCGCGCTGAGCGCGTCGTGCGGCGGCAGTGCGGCGAGCCAGCGCTGCCACTGCTTGAGCCTGGCGCCGGCCGCGGCCAGTTCCGCCGGCAGGCCCTCGCCTTTCTGGACCAGCGCGAACCAGCTCGACGACGGGTGCTCGCGCTGGCGCAGCGCCAGTTGCACCAGCGCATCGTCGCCAATGCCGAAGAGCGGCGACTTGAGCGCGCGCGCCAGCGAGAGGTCGTGCGCGGGCGACACCAGCGCATCGATCAGCGCCACCACGTCCTGCACTTCGGGGGCATCGTGCAATTCGTTCTTCTCGGGCTGCTGCACGGGAATGTGGCGCTGGCGCAGCGCGTCCTGCATGGCGGACAGCCGGTTGCGGCGGCGCGCCAGCACCATGATCTGGCGCGGCGGCGTGCCATCGGCAATACGCTGCGCGACCCAGCGCGCGGCCTGTTCGCATTCCTTTTGCAGCAGCTGCTCTTCGGGCAGCACCCGCGGCGTGACGAGGCTGTCGCGCCAGTGCAGCATGCCGTCGTCCGCGGGCGCGGCCTCGGCGGTGGTATCGAGGGCGCCGCGATCGATGGGCGGGAGCTTGAGCAGCTCGCCCTGGTCGTTGCGTTCGGTGGTGTGCGCGCGGTAGCCGTCGAACTCGCCGGCGTCCTGCGCGGCCAGCATCGCCTGGTTGACGAGGCCGACCACCGCACGCGCGTTGCGGTGGGTGTGGTCGCAATTGAGCAGCTCGCCGCCCAGCCCTTCGCGCACGAATTTCTTCGCGGCGATGAACACCTGTGGCTCGGCGCGGCGGAAGCGGTAGATGCTCTGCTTCGGGTCGCCCACGATGAAGACGCGCGGCGCTTTGCCGCCCGCGCCGGTGTAGGCACTGAGCCAACCGTAGAGCGCCTGCCACTGCAGCGGATTGGTGTCCTGGAACTCATCGATCAGCAGGTGCGCGATGCGCGCATCGAGCCGCTCCTGCACCCAGCCCGACAGCGCCGACTGGCCCAGCAGCAGTTGTGCGGCCTGTTCGACGTCGTTCATGTCGACCCAGCCATGGGCGCGCTTGACCTCGGCGAAGGCTGCGATCAGAAGGCGCGTGAGTCGCGTCATGCGCTGCTGGTAGAGCCAGGCCGCGTGCTGGGCCTGCGCGGCGCAGAGCGTCTGCAGCTCGGCCTCGGCCTCTTGCGCGGCGGGATATTTCTGCAGGTTCTTGTTGAGCCGGTCTTCGGTCGCGACGAAGAAGTTCTTGCGCAGGTGCGCCAGCGCGGACGCGAGCGACTCCTGCGGCGGCTCGCCGGTGCCGAACACGTCGATGACCGCATCGGCCGCTTTCTGCGGCGTCTTGTTGGCTTCGCGGCCGAGCGCGGCGGCGCGGTCGAGCCAGCGGCGCCGGGCCTGCTCGCCGCGCAGTGCCTCGGTCGGTTCGTCCAGGCCTTCGAGCGACGGATGCATGGCGCTGAAATGCTGCACCGCCGACGCCGGATCGGACAGCGAGAACTCGACCCGGCGCGTGAGCGCTTCGCCCAGGGCCTTGGCGGTCTGCGACCGGCCGTAGGTGGCGACGACGGCGTAGTAGTCGGCCAGCGCATCCTTGTCGGCCGTCACCGCTTCGAAGAAGGGGCGCCAGGTCCGCGAGCGCGCCTCGGCATCGTCCTCGAGCAGTTCGTAGTTCGCGGGCAGGCCGAGTTCGCGCAGCACCGCCAGCGGCGCATTGCGCAGCAGGCCCGCGAACCAGGCGTGGAAGGTGCGGAACTGCACCGGCCGGCCGCCTTCGAGCAGGCGCCTGTAGAGGCCTTGCAGACGCGGCACGGCGGCCAGCGCGGCATCGGGCCCGACGCCGCGGATCACGAGCTCGCGCACCAGCTCCTCGGGGCTGCGTTCGGCGAACTGCTCGAGCCATTGGTCGAGCCGCTCGCGCATCTCGCCGGCGGCCTTCTTGGTGAAAGTGATGGCCAGGATCTCGTGCGGCTCGCAGGCGGATTCGCCTTCCTCGAGCAGCGCGCGCAGGATGCGCGACACCAGCATCCAGGTCTTGCCCGCGCCGGCGCAGGCTTCGACGGCCACCGAGCGCCGCGGATCGCAGGCGACGGTATAGAAGGCCTCGCGCGTGACGTGCCGGCCGTTGTGTTCGTAGGCGGCGCCGTTCATTTCGCGGGCCCTCCCTCGGCCAAAGACGAAAGCGGGGCCTGTTCGATCTCCCAGAAATCCTTGCGGCAAAGGCCGCGCGCCGCGCAGTAGTCGCAGACGGCGCCCTCCCCCAGCGGCGGCAGCGCCGCGCCCTCGGCGATGCGGGTGAAGTCGTCGAGGATGCCGGCCACCAGCGCATCGCGCGCCTCCACCACCACGGGCTGCTCGACGGTCTGCGTGCCGGACGACTTCTCGCCGACGTTGACGTAGGCCGCGCGCAGCGTGTCGTCGGCCACCAGCGCGGCATAGAAGGCGAGCTGCGTGTCCTCGGTCGGGTCCTTCACGCGCTCCTTGGTGACAGCGGCCGATTCGGTCTTGTAGTCGATCACGAAGGCCTGGCCGTCCGGCATGCGGTCGATGCGGTCCAGCCGGCCGACCAGCTGCAGGCTGCCCAGCGGCTGTTCCATCCAGGGCTCGGATTCGGCGAACACGGCGCCGCTCGCCTCGTGTCCGGCAAGCCATTGAAGATAGCCGTCGCGCACCGCCGGCCATGCCGCGGCGAAGGGCAGGAACTCGGCATCGGACAGTCCGAACTCGCGTGTGGCGCGCTCGGCCGCTGCACTGATGTACGCCACACGCTCGGCGGCATCGCTGGTCGGCTTCTCCTTCAGCGCCTCGTGGAAATGGCCCAGCACGGCATGCAGCCAGTTGCCGAAGTCGCGCTTGTCGACTTCGGCATCGAGCTCGTCGGCACTTCGCAGGCCCAGCTGCCGCAGCGCGAAGAAGCGGTAGGGGCAACGGCGCAGGTCTTCATAGACGCTGGTCGAGATGTTGCGCAGTGGCAGCAGCGCCCCGGACGGCGTCGGGTAGGCGGTCGGCTGCAGCGCCACCTCGCGCGGCGTGCGCGGGTCCGCCGCCATCTGCAAGGCGTGGTCGAGTTGCAGCGCCTGCACCAGCGGGCTCGGACGCACCGGCTCGCCGCTCGCATCCGACTGGCGCCACAGCACTTCGCAGCGCGGGTTGCACAAGGCCGCGGCCCAGGCCGAGCGTTGCGCGGCCTCGAGCGTTTCGCGCGCGGGCAGGCCCAGTTCGGCGCGCTGCGCGGCACTCCAGTTGCCGGGCGGCTCGGGCGATGCGGGCAGGCGCCGGTCGTCACAGCCGGGAATGACCACGGCGCCGAACGCGCGGCCCAGCAACTGGTGCAGCGGCAGCACCACCACCTGCGGCGCCTCGTTGCCGGCGGGCGGCACGAAGCTGGCGTCCTCCAGCACGTCGCGCACCCAGGCCGTGAACTCGGCCAGCGTGTGGCGTCCGCCGGGAAATTCGTCGTCGTCGCCGTGGGCATCGGCATCGAGCCACAAGGCGCCGATCACCTTGGCGCCGGCCATGTCGGCTGCGAGCGGCTCCCATTGCTCCCCGGCCTCGAGCAGTTCGCGCAGCGCGCGCAGCCAGTCGGCCAGGGGCCGCGAGCGGGCCATGGCCATGCGGCGGCCTTCGACGGCTTCGGTGAAAGGCAGCAGCGCGATGTCCTGCGGCTTCTCGCTGCGCGCGGCCTGGCCGCACCAGGCGGACCACTCGCGCACGCCTTCGCGCCGCAGCCGGGCTTCGAGGGCCTGGGTGGCGAGCGCATCGCCGTCGGCGCCGCTCTTGAGCCATTCGAGCACCTGGTCGCTGCCGGCGTCGTGCGCGCAGGCGCGCAGCGCGCTCATCACGGTGGCGGCGGCGCGCGTGGTGGAAAGCTTCCAGCCGGTTTCGTCGTGCGCCGTGACACCCTGCGCCTGCAACTGCGCGCCGATGCGCCGCGTGAGCGCCCGGTCGGTCGCGATCAGTGCCACCGGCGCGCGGCCCTCGGCCAGGTGCCGCAGCACGCAGGCGGCGGCCAGTTCCGCCTCGTCTTCAGGGTCGGCGGCGACATGCGCGRCCGCCGTGATGGCCGCAGGGCTCACGGGCACCAGCGAGAGATGGATGGCGCGGTCGCCCCACAGGCTGCAGAGCGTCTGCGTGAGCGGATCGGCCTGGAAGCCTTCGAGCACGATCAGCGCATCGACCTGCGCACGCACCGTGTCGCGCAGCAGCACATCGGTGGCATAGCCCGAGTTGGCGGCCCAGGCCACCGCGACGCGGATCAGCGCGCTTTCAATGCGGAACCATTCCGACTCGCTGCCCGCATCGGCCACCTGGGCCGCGCGCTGCGCCCATTCGCCGCCGCGTACCTCGGGCAGCGCGGCGGCCGCCAGGGGCGCCAGCTGGTAGGCCAGCTCGACCACGCGCCCGGCCAGCGCGAAGCGTTCGGCGGCAAAGCCGGCCTGCGACAGCAGCGCTTGGGCCGTGACCAGGTCGCGCGCCATGTCGAAGGCGATGTCGTAGCCCGTGGGCAGGAAGCCCCCTGCGCTGCGTGCCCAGTTGCGCGTGGTCTCGAAGCGCGGCGCGAAGCCGGGGCTGCCGCAGCGCGACCACATGCCGTGGGCCACACCCATCAGTTGCGCGTACGGCACCAGCACCACGGTGCGCGCCGCATGCAGCCCGTGCTGCGCAACGGCGCCGGCAATGCGCGCGACGACGCCCTCGGCGGGGTCGCACCACAGGGCCTGGACGGGGTGGCCTTCGTTCATGTTCTATCGAGGGGTTGGAGGGCGTGGAGGCGCAACGCGCAAAGGGCTTTTGCTATCGGCGCCATAGCGTTCCCGCATGGCACCCCACCCCTTGGTTTCTGTCACAATGACCAGCACTTTAGCTGCACCGAAACTCTCCGCGCACAAGGACACATCACATGGCCAGCGACCTGATCAAACACATCTCCGATTCTTCCTTCGAAGCCGACGTGCTCAAGTCCAGCCAGCCCGTGCTGGTCGACTACTGGGCCGAATGGTGCGGCCCCTGCAAGATGATCGCACCCATCCTGGACGAAGTGTCGACCGCCTACGAAGGCAAGCTGCAGATCGCCAAGCTCAACGTCGACGAGAACCGCGACATCCCGGCCAAGTTCGGCATCCGCGGCATCCCCACGCTCATGCTGTTCAAGGACGGCCAGCTGGCCGCCACCAAGGTCGGCGCCATGAGCAAGGCGCAGCTCACGGCCTTCATCGACCAGCAGCTCGCCTGAGGCATTTCACCCGGCCAGCGCGCAATGCGTTGGCCGGACGGTTTTTTGCTGTCATAATCTCCCACAGATCACCGGCCCCTTCGAGGTAACCGGTTCGAGTTCCCCGGTTTGTGAGGCAGCTCTCGCCTCACATCAAACCTCCCCCCGTTTTTCCGATCGATTGCCCCGCAAGGGGTCATTCCATGCACTTAAACGAACTCAAGGCACTCCACGTGTCTGAAGTCCTCAAGCAGGCTGAAGCGCTTGAGATCGAAAACGTCGGCCGCATGCGCAAGCAGGAGCTGATGTTCGCGATCATCAAGAAGCGCGCCAAGGCCGGCGAACAGGTCTTTGCCGACGGCGTGCTCGAAATCCTGCCCGACGGCTTCGGCTTCCTGCGCAGCCCCGACACCAGCTTCACGGCCAGCACCGACGACATCTACATCTCGCCGAGCCAGGTGCGCCGCTTCAACCTGCACACCGGCGACATGATCGAAGGCGAAGTGCGCACGCCCAAGGACGGCGAGCGCTACTTCGCGCTGACCAAGCTCGACAAGGTCAACGACGGTCCGCCCGAGCAGAACAAGCACAAGGTGATGTTCGAGAACCTGACGCCGCTGTTCCCCAAGGAGCAGATGAAGCTGGAGCGCGACGGCATCAAGAGCGACGAGAACATCACGGGCCGGATCATCGACATCATCGCCCCCATCGGCAAGGGCCAGCGCGCCCTGCTGGTGGCGCCGCCCAAGAGCGGCAAGACGGTGATGATGCAGCACATCGCCCACGCGATCAGCGCCAACTACCCCGAAGTGCACATGATGGTGCTGCTGGTGGACGAGCGGCCCGAAGAAGTGACCGAAATGCAGCGCACCGTGAAGGGCGAGGTCATTGCCTCGACCTTCGACGAGCCCGCTGCGCGCCACGTGCACGTGGCCGAAATGGTGATCGAGCGCGCCAAGCGCCTGGTCGAGCTCAAGAAGGACGTGGTGATCCTGCTCGACTCGATCACCCGCCTCGCGCGCGCCTACAACAATGTCGTGCCCTCGTCGGGCAAGGTGCTGACCGGCGGYGTCGACKCCAACGCSCTRCARCGYCCCAAGCGCTTCYTSGGCGCCGCGCGCAACGTCGAGGAAGGCGGCTCGCTGACCATCATCGGCACCGCGCTGATCGACACCGGCAGCCGCATGGACGAAGTGATCTTCGAAGAGTTCAAGGGCACCGGCAACTCCGAAATCCACCTGGACCGCCGCCTGTACGAAAAGCGCGTGTTCCCGTCGATCCAGCTCAACCGCAGCGGCACGCGCCGCGAAGAGCTGCTGCTGGCGCCCGAGATCCTGCAGAAGACCCGCATCCTGCGCCAGCTCATGTACAACATGGACGAGATCGAGTCGATGGAGCTCATGCTCAAGAACATGAAGGCGACGAAAACGAATGTCGAATTCTTCGACATGATGCGTCGCGGAGGCTGAGCACCACGCTCGCCGCAAAAGCGCGTTGGCCCTCGGGTCAACGCGCTTTTTTCATGGGCGGTCGATGATGCGGATCGCCCGGCCCTCGGCCGCGCTCTGCTGGCCGATGTCGAGCAGTTCCATCAGCGCGACAGCCTGCTCGGGCGGCACCGGGTTCGGGCCGTTGCCCAGGATCGCGTCGCGCACCGCGGCGTAGTAGTCGAGGTAGTTGCCGGCCCGCGTGGGCCAGACCCGGCGCTGCGGCTCGCCGCCGTCGCTGGCGGGCACCACGAGTTCGCCGTCCTGCGGATCGGCGCCCCACCCCGCCATCGGCGGCCGCTGGCCGGCGCGCAGCGCGTCTTCCTGCGGATCGACGCCGTGCTTGATGTAGCTGCCGYGCGTGCCATGGACGATGTAGCGCGGCGCGGCATGGGCCGCGAGCGTGGTGGCGTGCAGCACCACGCGCAGCGGTGCATGCGGGCCGCTTTCGTAGCGCAGCACGGCGTGGAAATAGTCCTCGACCTGCGCGCCGTCGCGCAAGGCCGCGGTGTCGAGCTGCAGCGTGTCGGGCCTTCCGAACAGCTGGACCGCCTGGTCGACCAGATGAGCGCCCAGGTCGACCCAAAGGCCCGCGCCCGGCACT
>NZ_JBFTPJ010000198.1:0-7514 GCF_056398445.1 Variovorax sp. 01T439_2 | reverse complement strand
GCCCGGGCACCTGAACGGCACGAGCTTCAGCCCTCTTTCGCCTTCTGCGGGCGCTTGAAGAGCAGCAGCAGAACACCGGCCAGCACCACGGCCACCGCATACCACTCGAAGCGCGTCACGGTCTCGTTGGCAATCCACACGCCCAGCAGCATCGCAATCACCGGATTGACGAAGGTGTAGCTCGCGGCCAGGGCGGCGGGCGCCCTTGCGAGCAGCACCATGTAGGCGTTGAACGCGATCAGCGAGCCGAACACCACGAGGTACAGCCAGGCGGCTGCCGCCTCGGGCTGCGGAGGCCACACCAGTTGTTCGCCGGAGAGCGCCGAGAGCACCAGCAGCACCACACCGCCGCAGATCATTTCGCTCGCGAAACCCATCGCGCCGGGCGCGAGCGGCAGGCTGCGCTGGCTCAGCACGCTGCCCATCGACCAGCAGACGCAGGCAATGGAAATTGCCGCCAGGCCTGCTGGCGACGACTGGAAGCCGCTGCCCTGCGTCAGCATCAGCACGCCGATGAGCCCGAGCGCAATGCCCGCCGCCTCCAGCCGCGTCGGCTTCACGCCCCAGATCAGGTTGAGCAGCGCAATCAGCAGCGGCACCACCGCGATGAAGGCCACCACCAGCCCGGAGCCGATCGACACCTCGGCATGGGCCGTGCCGCCCATGCCGCCACCCAGCATCAGCGTGCCGACCACGAGGGCATTGCGCCACTGCAGGCGCGAAGGCCAGGCCGCGCCGCGCCAGCGCATCCAGGCGGCGAGCAGCACGCCCGCGAACAGGAAGCGCGAGCCCATCTGCAGGAACGGCGCAAAGCTGATCAGCGCGTACTTGATCGCGAGATAGGTCGAGCCCCAGACCACCCAGGTGGCGGCCAGGCAGAGCCACAGCAGCGGCGGCAGCGCGGTGCGCGCAGAGCCGGATGCGGCTCGGGCGGGGGATGCGAGAGTGGGCATGGCGATGTTGTCTTGTTGGTATGGAAACGCCGTCCATGGTATGAAAGCAATCTTCTTGCAACCATGCACATCTCATGGTTCTTTGCGTTTCATACCGTCGATTTGAAGGAGTGGCATGGACTTCAGCTTGAACCCCGCGCTGGACGCGCACGACACCCGCATCCTGGCCGAACTGCAGGCCGATGCGCGGCTCACCATGGCCGAGCTCGGCCGCCGCGTGCACCTGAGCCAGCCGGCCGTGACGGAGCGCGTGAAAAAGCTCGAGGCCGCGGGCGTGATCAGCGGCTACCGCGCGACCGTGAACCTCGGCAAGCTCGGCTACGGCATCCGCGCGATCATCCGCGTGGGCCGCGCCGACTATGCGCGCGTGGTGGAACTGGTGCAGCAGACGCCCGAATGCGTCAACGCCTACAACGTGACCGGCGACGACAGCTGGATCCTGGAGATCGCCGTCATCGACGTGAGCCACCTCGATGCGGTGGTCACCAAGTTCTGCATCCTCACCGAAACCGCCACCTCGATCATCCTGAACCCGGCGCGCGAGCACCAGCCAATGCTGCCGCCTCAGCGCTCGGACGTGAAGCCGCCTATCAGGAAGGTGCTCAACGCGTAGCGGCCAGCGCGCTGAAGGCGCTCACCACCTCGGGCGGCGCCTGAACCATCTCGATCAGCACGCCCTCGCCCGCGATCGGGAATTCGTCATTCGCCTTCGGGTGCAGGAAGCAGATGTCGAAACCCGCCGCGCCCTTGCGGATGCCGCCGGGCGCAAAGCGCACGCCCTGCGCGGTGAGCCACTCGACGGCCCTGGGCAGGTCGTCGATCCACAGGCCCACGTGGTTGAGCGGCGTGGTGTGCACGGCCGGCTTCTTCTCGGGGTCGAGCGGCTGCATCAGGTCGACCTCGACCTTGAACGGCCCGCTGCCCATTGAGCAGATGTCCTCATCGACGTTCTCGCGCTCGCTCTTGAAGGTGCCCGTGACCTCGAGCCCCAGCATGTCGACCCAGAGCTTCTGCAGGCGCAGCTTGTCGGGGCCACCGATGGCGATCTGCTGGATGCCCAGCACCTTGAAGGGGCGTGCGGCGGCGGTGATCATGCGGCGCAACCTTCCGGCTGCTCCTGCACCTGCCGCGCATTGAGGCCGAGCTTGCGCAGCAGCACCGTGTCGGCTTCGACGTCGGGGTTACCGGTGACGAGCAGCTTGTCGCCGTAGAAGATCGAATTCGCGCCGGCCATGAAGCACAGCGCCTGCACCGCATCGCCCATCTGCTGGCGGCCCGCCGAGAGCCGCACGCGTGCGGTCGGCATCGTGATGCGCGCGACCGCGATCATGCGCACGAAGTCGAAGGGATCGACCGGCTCCGAATCGGCCAGCGGCGTGCCGGGCACGCGCACCAGGCTGTTGATCGGCACCGACTCCGGGTACGGATTCAGGTTGGCCAGCTGCGCGATCAGTCCCGCGCGGTGCACCGGCTGCTCGCCCATGCCGACGATGCCGCCGCAGCACACGCTGATGCCGGCGCTGCGCACATGGGCCAGCGTGTCGAGCCGGTCCTGGTAGGTGCGCGTGTCGACCACGTCGGTGTAGTACTCGGGCGCGGTATCGAGGTTGTGGTTGTAGTAGTCCAGGCCCGCGGCCTTGAGCTGGTGCGCGTGGTGCGGCTCCAGCATGCCGAGCGTGGCGCAGGTCTGCAGGCCCAGCCCCTTCACGGCCTCGACCAGCACGGCCACCTTCTCGACGTCGCGGTCCTTCGGCGCGCGCCATGCGGCGCCCATGCAGAAGCGCGTGGCGCCGGCGTCCTTGGCGGCCTGCGCGGCGCGCACCACCTCGTCGACTTCCATGAGCTTCTGCGCCTTCACGCCGGTGTCGAACTCGGCCGACTGCGGGCAGTAGCCGCAGTTCTCGGGGCAGCCGCCGGTCTTGACCGAGAGCAGCGTCGCCAGCTCGATGTCGCCTTCCGGGAAATGCTGGCGGTGCACCGTCTGCGCCTCGAACAGCAGGTCCATCAGCGGCTTGTCGAGCAGGGCCTGAATCGCTTCGACCGTCCAGGGGCCTTGCGGCGCCACGGCCTTGGCGGGCCGGTGCAGCGTGATCGTTGTTTGCAAGTCGTTGGCACCCATCAGTTGAACTCCAGAATGATTTGATCGACGGCGAGCGATTCGCCCTTGCCCGCCGAAATCTTGCCGACCACGCCGTCCTGCGTGGCGAACAATACGTTTTCCATCTTCATGGCCTCGATCACGGCCAGCTTCTCGCCGGCGCGCACCTGCTGACCCGGCTGCACCGACACCTCGACCAGGAGGCCCGGCATCGGCGACATCAGGAACCTGCTCAGGTCGGGCGGCGCCTTGTAGGGCATCAGTTCGAGCAGGCGCGCACCCAGGGGCGACAGCACCATCGCCTCGATCTGCGTGCCGTCGTGGGACACGCGCAGCGCCAGCGGGTTCTTGCCGGCACCGCGCTCGACCTGCGCGGTGAAGGGCCGGTCGTTGACCATGCCCTGCACGCGAATGGCGCCGAGCGCAAAGCCGCTGTCGATCTTGTAGCTCTTGCCGCCCACGGCCACGGCGCTGGCGCCGGTCTTGCCATGGAAGTCGGTGACCGACACCGGATGGTGCACATGCCTGCCCTCCGGCCCCAGCTCCACCACCACGAACTGCTCGCCCACCTTCACGCCGTGGCCTTCGAGCTGTCCGCTGATGCCGGAGGCCCGCGCGCGATAGCGGCGGTGCACATAGGCCGCAAGCGCAATCAGGAAAGCCGGATCGGCGTGCGGCACGTCTTCCGCATGGAAGCCCTTGCCGTAGTGCTCGGCGATGAAGCCGGTGTTGAAATCACCCGCCACGAACTTCGGATGCGCGAGCAGCGCGGCCTGGAACGGGATGTTGCTGCTGATGCCGCGGATCACGAAGCCGTTGAGCGCCTCGCGCATGCGGGCAATCGCATGCTGGCGATCCTTGCCGTGCACGATGAGCTTGGCGATCATCGAGTCGTAGTACATCGGGATCTCGCCGCCGTCGTACACGCCGGTGTCCACGCGCACGCCGTTCAGGCGCTCGGTGTCGGCCGCGAACATGGTCTCGCCCGGCGGCTGGAACTTCACGAGGCGGCCGGTCGAAGGCAGGAAATTGCGGAACGGGTCCTCGGCATTGATGCGGCACTCGATGGCCCAGCCGTTGCGCTTGACCTGTTCCTGCGTGAGCGGCAGTTCCTCGCCGGCCGCCACGCGGATCATCAGCTCGACAAGATCGAGCCCCGTGATGCATTCGGTCACCGGGTGCTCCACCTGCAGCCGCGTGTTCATCTCCAGAAAGTAGAAGCTCTGGTCCTTGCCGACCACGAACTCCACCGTGCCCGCGCTCTGGTACTTCACGGCCTTGGCCAACTGCACCGCCTGCTCGCCCATCGCACGGCGCGTGGCGTCGCTGATGAACGGCGAAGGCGCCTCCTCGATCACCTTCTGGTGGCGGCGCTGGATCGAGCATTCGCGCTCGTTCAGGTAGATGACGTTGCCGTGCGAATCGCCCAGCACCTGGATCTCGATGTGGCGCGGCTCCTCGACGAACTTCTCGATGAACACGCGGTCGTCGCCGAAGCTGCTCAGTGCCTCGTTGCGGCACGAGGTGAAGCCCTCGAAGGCCTCCTTGTCGTTGTAGGCCACGCGCAGGCCCTTGCCGCCGCCGCCGGCCGAGGCCTTGATCATCACCGGGTAGCCGATGTCCTTGGCGATCTCGACCGCGCGCTCGGCCGTCTCGATGGCGTCGTTCCAGCCCGGGATGGTGTTGACCTTGGCCTCGTTCGCGAGCTTCTTGGAGGCGATCTTGTCGCCCATGGCCGCGATCGAATAGTGCTTGGGTCCGATGAAGGCAATGCCCTCTTCCTCGACCTTGCGCGCGAAGGCCTCGTTCTCCGACAGGAAGCCGTAGCCCGGGTGCACCGCCTCGGCGCCCGTCTGCTTGCAGGCCGCGATGATGCGGTCGGCCTGCAGGTAGCTCTCACGGCTGGGTGCGGCGCCGATGTGCACGGCCTCGTCGGCCAGCTCGACGTGGCGGGCTTCCTTGTCGGCATCGGAGTAGACCGCGACGGTGAGGATGCCCATCTTCTTCGCGGTCTGGATCACGCGGCAGGCGATTTCGCCGCGGTTGGCGATCAGTATCTTCTTGAACATGTTCTTCTTCTCCGTGCCGCTCACAGTGGGATGTTTCCGTGCTTGCGCCACGGGTTCTCGAGCTTCTTCTCGCGCAGCATCACGAGCGAGCGGCAGATGCGCTTGCGCGTCTCGTGCGGCAGGATCACGTCGTCGATGTAGCCGCGCGCGCCCGCCACGTAGGGGTTGGCGAACCGCGCCTTGTATTCCGCTTCGCGGGCGGCGAGTTTCTCGGGGTCGTTCTTGTCCTCGCGGAAGATGATTTCCACCGCGCCCTTGGCGCCCATCACCGCGATCTCGGCACGCGGCCAGGCCAGGTTGACGTCGCCGCGCAGGTGCTTGGAGGCCATCACGTCGTAGGCGCCGCCGTAGGCCTTGCGCGTGATGACGGTGATCTTGGGCACCGTGCACTCCGCATAGGCGTAGAGCAGCTTGGCGCCGTGCTTGATGATGCCGCCGTACTCCTGCCCCGTGCCGGGCATGAAGCCGGGCACGTCGACAAAAGTGACCACCGGGATGTTGAAGGCATCGCAAAAGCGCACGAAGCGCGCGGCCTTGATGCTGCTCTTGATGTCCAGGCAGCCCGCGAGCACCAGCGGCTGGTTGGCCACGATGCCGATGGTCTGGCCTTCCATGCGCGCGAAGCCGATCACGATGTTCTTCGCGTAGTCGGGCTGCAGCTCGAAGAAGTCGCCGTCGTCCACCACCTTGAGGATCAGCTCCTTGATGTCGTAGGGCTTGTTGGGGTTGTCGGGCACCAGCGTGTCGAGCGAGTAGTCGGGCCGGTCGGCCGGATCGCCCTGGCCGTTGTTGCCCAGGCGCACCGGCGGCTTCTCGCGGTTGTTGAGCGGCAGGTAGTTGTACAGGCGGCGCAGCATCATGAGCGCCTCGACGTCGTTCTCGAACGCCATGTCGGCCACGCCGCTGCGCGTGGTGTGGGTGACGGCGCCGCCCAGCTCTTCGGCCGTGACGCTCTCGTGCGTCACGGTCTTCACCACCTCGGGGCCGGTGACGAACATGTAGCTGGAGTCCTTCACCATGAAGATGAAGTCGGTCATGGCGGGCGAGTACACCGCGCCGCCCGCGCACGGGCCCATGATCATGCTGATCTGCGGCACCACGCCGGAGGCCATCACGTTGCGCTGGAACACRTCGGCATAGCCGCCGAGCGACGCCACGCCTTCCTGGATGCGCGCGCCGCCCGAATCGTTGAGGCCGATGACCGGCGCGCCGACCTTCATGGCCTGGTCCATCACCTTGCAGATTTTTTCGGCATGCGCTTCGCTGAGCGCACCGCCAAAGACCGTGAAGTCCTGGCTGAACACGAACACCAGGCGGCCGTTGATCATCCCGTAGCCCGTGACCACGCCGTCGCCCGGGATCTTCTGCTCGGCCATGCCGAAATCGACCGAGCGGTGCTCGACGAACATGTCCCATTCTTCAAAAGTGCCGTCGTCGAGCAGCAGCTCGATGCGCTCGCGCGCCGTGAGCTTGCCCTTGGCGTGCTGCGCGTCGATGCGCTTCTGCCCGCCGCCCAGGCGCGCCTGGGCGCGGCGCTTTTCGAGTTGTTCGATCAGTTCTTGCATGGTGTGCTTCCGAAGCTGTGGTCCTGAATTTGGTGTGGGGTCATGGCCTGGCGGTGATGGCGGCCGCCGCAAGCAGCTGGCGCGCCGCCGTCGATGCGGGCAGCGCGCCCTCCGCCACTTGCTGTGTGAGCTGCGGCAGCAGTTCGCGCACCTGCGCGTGCTGCCTGAAGGCCTGCTTGAGCCCGGCGTCGATGCGTTCCCACATCCACGCGGTGGCCTGCTTCTCGCGGCGCCTGGCGAGCTTGCCGTTGGCGCTCTGCAGCTGCCTGAATTGCGTGACGGCATCCCAGAAGGCGTCGACGCCCGTGCCGGCCAATGCGCTCAGCTGCAGCACCTGGGGCAGCCAGAAGCGCACCTGTGCGCCGCTGTGCGCGTCGTGCGCCGCATGCGCATGGTCCGGGTTGCCCTGGTGGCCGAAGAGGCGCAGCGCCGAGGTGATCTGGGCCTGCGCGCGCGTCGCGGCGTCCTTGTCGATGTCGGCCTTGTTGATGACGACGAGGTCGGCCAGTTCCATCACGCCCTTCTTGATGGCCTGCAGGTCGTCGCCCGCATTGGGCAGCTGCATCAGCACGAACATGTCGGTCATGCCGGCCACGGCGGTTTCGCTCTGGCCCACGCCCACGGTCTCGACGATCACGATGTCGTAGCCTGCGGCCTCGCACACCAGCATGGCCTCGCGCGTCTTCTCGGCCACGCCGCCGAGCGTGCCGCTCGAGGGGCTGGGGCGGATGTAGGCGCGCTCGTGCACCGAGAGCCGCTCCATGCGCGTCTTGTCGCCGAGGATGGAGCCGCCCGAGACGGTGGACGAAGGATCGATGGTGAGCACCGC
>NZ_JBFTPJ010000197.1:0-7519 GCF_056398445.1 Variovorax sp. 01T439_2 | reverse complement strand
CGGCAGCTGCGCGTCGAGCGCGGCATGGCCGGTGGCAACCACCTGCGCGTCGGCCAGGCCGAGCTCGTCGGCATGCCAGACGCCGCGGCCCGCGGCAGCGGAAAAGGAGTCGAGGAAAGGGAGGCCCATGATTGAATCGTTAACTGTATTTTTATACAGTATTCCGATCCTCGCAAGGCAATGGAAATCCCACCCTTCGAACGGTGGCCTATGCCCTGTGCGGCGCGCCTTCGCCCGGCGCCTGGCTCAGTTGTCCTTGACGATCTTCCAGCTCTTTCCTTCGTCCGTGGACCGCACGATCAGGTTTTCGGGCAGAAAGGCGATCAGAGAGCCATCGGCCCGGTCCACCATCATCTGGCGCACGGCGTAGGGATTCGTCATTCCCGGCGAGCTGCCGGTCTGTGACCAGTTCCTGCCGCCGTCCCGCGTGGTCATCAATCCCAGCTTTCCGGGCATCAGGCTGGGGGCAACAGGGCCCACCGCATATGCCGTCTGCCGGTCCTTGAAGGCGATCGTCACGACGAAACGGCTGGTGTCGAGATCGGCCCAGGTTTGCCCCCAATCGGGCGAAAGCAAGGTGGTTTTTGTCATCACCACCGTCTGGGACACCAGGGTGCCGTCGGGCAAGGCATTCACGTCGAGGGTGGAGCGACCATTGCTGGAGCGAAACAGCGTGCGGCCATCGGTGGCATGGAGGTCGCCGTTGGGCATCATCACGCCCGCGCGCTCCGGCTGGCCGAAGCTCATGCTGCGCTGCCATGGCACGTTGATCGAGCGGGAATCGGAAAACTCCCCGAGCTTTTGCCACACGCCGGCATCAAGATCCTTCGAGGCGTAGACGGTCCAGAGGCTGTCGCGGCGCGAGATCGCAACCACGCCCCCATCGCGCATCGGCTGCGCCAGTTGGATAAGCCCGTCATCGGGCGGTACCAGGCTCTTCCAAGTCAACCCCTCGTCGGAAGAGTGGCGCAGAAGGCCTTCCTCGCCCGCTGCCAGCAGCCCGCCACGGTAGGGGCGGACCGAGAGCACCTCGCGCCAGGAACCCACGTCGAGTTCCTTCCAACGGCTCTCTCCGCTCTTGCGCCACAGCACCTTCCCGAGCTTGCTGCCGGCCATGAATTCGCCGTCGGCCGTCTGCGTCAGGCCATGCCAGATGGACGCCAGGCGCTTGACCTGCGGCGCCAGCGCAGCGCGGCGGTCGAGATCGAGCGTGGGAACGAAGCCATGCTGCGGCCGGCCGCGGGTCTGCGCCGCCAATGCGGGATACAAGGTCTCGAAGGTCTTCTGCAGCTCAGCCTCCGGTGGCACATAGGCAACGACAAAGCGCGTGCCCAGGCGCGGCTGGATCAACAGCGTTCCAAGCAGCGTGACTTCGCCGCGCACCACGTCGAAGCTGCCGAACTTCGCATCGATGGGATAGAAGTAGCTCATGTTGCCACTCGCACCGGTGATGCTCTTGATGATGTAGCGCCCGGGCGCGACCATGCCGCTGAACACAGCGGTGGTGTAGGTGGCCTTGCGCGTGCGCGTCAGCACCACGATGTCCCGCCCGGTCTGCTTTTCGCCGGACTCGAGCACGCGCTCGAGGCGCACGGCCGACAGCGTCTCCGCCGGGTCGGTCTCGCCAGGGCTGTTGGTAATCAGTTTCATGACCACCGCCCCCTCCTGCCCCGTGAGGGTCTGCTCGGGTGCGATCGGCGCAGCACTGCATGCAGCCAGCAGCAGTGCAACCAGCAGCAGCACGAGCCCGTGCAGCAGGCGGGAGATGGAACGGGAGGTCGGATTCATAGATTGGCGATGGCCGGCGGTGCAGCTTGCGCACCGGCTCATGGTGTTCTTGTTGGAAGAGGCAGGCCCTCCGCCTGCGCGAAGCAGCGTAACATTGCGAAACATCCGCGGGCAAGCAATGGAAAGCGCGGTGTTGCATCGGCGCACGCGGTCGAAGCCTCAGTGCTATCGTCATTGCGGCTGCTCGTCCGACGCATGGCGACACCGCGCTTCCATGAAGAACTTCGGCCCGCCCGCTTTCTCGCYAGTTCCGTTTTTCGACGCGCGCTTGAACCGCGCACGCTTCCTGCAGCTTGTCGCAGTGCTGCCGATGACCTCCGCGATGACCGCGGTGGCACAACACCTGCCAGCCATCACGATGAACACCCGCCCCATCCCCTCCACGCAAGAAGCCCTGCCGGTGGTCGGCTGCGGCACCTGGATCGGCTTCGACCAGCGCCCCGGCAGCGACGAATACCAGCGCCTGCCCGGCGTGCTGGACGCGCTGTTTGCGGCCGGCGGCACGGTGATCGACAGCTCGCCGATGTACGGCCGCTCCGAGGAAACCACCGGCGAGCTGCTGGCCGCCGCAGCGAAGCCGCGCGGGACCAAGCCCTTTCTCGCCACCAAGGTCTGGACCTCGGGCCGCGAGGCCGGCATCGCGCAGATGGAGCAGTCGTTCGCGCGGCTGCGCACCCAGCGCATGGACCTGATGCAGGTGCACAACCTGATGGACTGGAAGACCCACCTTTCCACGCTGCGCGGCTGGAAAGAGCAAGGCCGCGTGCGCTACCTCGGCATCACGCACTACACGGCCTCGGCCTACCGCGAGGTCGAGGCCGTGCTGCGCGCCGAGAAGCTCGACTTCCTGCAGATCAACTATTCGCTCGACGCGCGCGAGGCCGAGGAGCGCCTGCTGCCGCTCGCGGCCGAGCGCGGCGTGGCGGTGATCGTCAACATGCCCTTCGGCGGCGGCGGCCTCTTGCGCCGGCTGCGCGGCAAGCCGCTGCCCGCCTGGGCCGGCGAGATCGGCTGCACGAGCTGGGCGCAGGTGCTGCTGAAGTTCGTGCTGAGCCACCCGGCCGTGACCTGCACCATTCCCGGCACCAGCCGCGCCGAGCACATGGCCGACAACGCCGCGGCCGGCGCCGGCGCGTTTCCGGATGCGGCGTTCTGGCGCCGCAATGCAGCTTCGGTCGAGCGCTGAGCCGCCACCGCGGCTATTCGAACTTCACGTTGTGCTGCCGCACGGTGGCGCCGAAGGCCTCGTACTGCGCGCGGAAGAATTCGGCGAACTTCGCGGGGCTCATGCCGTAGCCCTCGAAGCCCTGCTGCACCAGCTGCGCGTGCACATCGGGCCGCTTGAGCGTGTTCTGCAGTTCCTGCGACAGCTTGTCGGTGATGGCCTGCGGCAGCCCCGGCGGCCCGAAGAAGCCGGCCCACGGCGTGATGGTGAGCTTGCCCAGCCCGAGCTCGCCGCCCGTGGGCACGTCGGGCAGCAAGGCGCTGCGCTGCGGCAGCAGCGTGACCAGCGCGCGGATGCGCCCTTCCTTCACGAAGCCCGGCGCCAGCGTGCCGGTGGTGAACATCATGTGGATCTGCCCGCCCAGCAGGTCGGTCATGGCCTGCATGTCGCCCTTGTAGCGCGCGTTGACCACCTTGCGCTCGCCCAAGAGCTGCAGCATGGYCAGCTCCGACGCGCTGTTGCTCGAGGCCGAGTTGTAGGCCCCGGGCTTGGCCGCCACCATCGCGAGCAGCTCGTTCACGCTCTTCACCGGCAGGCTGGCCGGCACCACCAGGAACATCGAGAACTGGCCGGCCGAGCTGATCGGCGTGAAGGCCTTGAACGGGTCGTAGGGCGGCGTGGGCCGCAGCGTGGGCGCGGCCACCATCGCGGTGTTGGTGCCCATCAGCAAGGTGTAGCCGTCGGGCTTGGCGGACGAGGTGGCCTGCGCTGCCAGCACGCCGTCGGCGCCCGGGCGGTTCTCCACGATCACCTGCTGGCCGAGCTGCTTGGAGAGCCCCTCCGCGATGATGCGCGTGAGCGCGTCGGCGCCGCCGCCGGCCGCAAAGCCGACGATCAGGCGCAGCGGCTTGTCCGGATAGCTGCCTTCGGCGCTCCAGGCTGCCGTGCCGGGCAGCATCGTCGTTGCAAGGGCCGCAAGGGCCGCAAGGGCCAGGTCTCTGCGTCGCATGAAAGGCTCCTTTCAAAAAAGATGCCGCACACCGAACTCCCAGCCCGACGAGCGCCGCCCGCCCGCCGGCGCCACGCCGCCGCTCACCACGTAGCGCGCCTGGCCGCTGTTCATGAGCCGCGCATAGGTGCCGTAGAGCGCGGTGCGCTTGGAGAGGTTGTGCACGTAGCCGATGCCGAACTGGCGCGCGTCGTCGCGGTTGCGCGGCATGCCGTTGGCATTGCGCAGGCTCTCGTCGCTGCGGTCGTCCAGGTAGGCATAGCTCAGGCGGATGCGGCCGACCTCGAAGGCCGGAATGTGCGCGCCGATCTCGGCCGTGTTCTTGCGCACCGTGCCGGCGGCGAGCTTCACCGTCACCTTGTTGTAGAGCGCGAAGAACTTCGCAAAGCCCGCGTCCCAGGTGCCGCCGATGTTGGCGTGCGTGTAGTTGCCGATGGCGGCGGTGGCGTCGAAGTGCGTGCGCGTGACGGCCGCCGCGATGTCGAACGCGCCCGCGGCAAAGCCGAAGCGCGCACCGGCAAAGTTGCCGTCGTCGCGGTTGGGCGCGGTGGAGTCGTTCTCGCCGGTGCCGATCATCGCCATGCCGTAGAAGCCGCCGAGCCCGGCCGGCAGCCAGTAGCTCACGGTGTTGCTGCCCGTGATGCCGGTGGGCAGCGGCCCGGTGCCCGCGCCCGCGAACGTGAGGTTGCCCGCGCGCGCCACGCCGTTGGCGTTGAAGGGATCGAAGTAGATGCTGTTGTAGTGCGTGGGAATGAAGTCGCGGCCCAGGCGCAGCTCGCCGAACTTCTGGTGCGACAGGCTCACGAAGGACATGCGGTCGAAGGTGATCGGGCCCGCCGTGCCCGCACCGCTCGCCTGGTTGTTGCTGTTGCTCGGCCGGCCCGTGCCGTTGTCGGGGTTCAGGCTGCCTTCGAGCCAGAAACCCGCGCGCAGGCCGCCGCCCAGGTCTTCGGTGCCGCGGAATCCGAACCGGCTGGTCGAAAGGCCGCCGTTCGACAGCGCCTTGACCGAGCCGCCGCCCTCGCCTTTCGTGTACTGCACGCCGAGGTCCACCACGCCGAACACGGTGACGCTGGACTGCGCATGCACCGCGCCGCTGCCGGCCAGCGCCAGCGCCAGCGCCGACCCCATCAAGAATCTCTTCATGTTTTCTTGTCTCCTGCTTCTTCTCTTGGTTGAAAAACTCGGGAACACGCGCAGGGCTGCGCCACCGGGTGCGCGCGTGGCTGCGCGCCGGTTGGCGAAGGCCGGGTGAAAAAGGCCTAGGGCTCGGGGCGTTCGGTGCGCACGAGCACGGCGCCCTTCGAGAGCGGGCTCACGTTGCGCCGATACTGCTGCAGCCAGCCGGTGTCGAAGGCCGGCGGCGGCGCCTGCCAGTCGGCGCGGCGGGCGGCGAGTTCCGCATCGGCCAATGCGATGTCGAGGCGGCGCGCATCGAGGTCGATGGTGATCACGTCGCCATCGCGCACGAGGCCGAGCGGCCCGCCGAGCGCGGCCTCGGGCGACACCTCGGCCACCACGAGGCCCTTGCAGACCAGGCCCGAGAGATGCCCGTCGGTCAGGATCGCGACCTGGTCACCCAGGCCCGCGCCATCGATCGCGAACACGACGCGCGAGGCACCGCCGCCCATGGCCGGGCCGCCGCAGGCGCCGGCGCCGCGCATCACGACCACCTGGCCCGGCAGGATCTCGCCCTTCTTGAGCGCCGCGATGGCCGCATCGGATGTCCAGAAGCACACGGCCGGGCCCGTGAAGCTGCGCACCTTGCGCTCCACGATGCCGGTCTTGATGAGCCCCGACTCGGGTGCGAGGTTGCCGCGCAGCAGCACGATGGCGGGATGCGGCGCGACCGGGCGGTCGATGGGGCGGATCACCTCGGCATTGCCGACTTCGGCAYCGCGCAGGTTGTCGGCCACGGTGCCGCCCGTGACGGTCAGCGCACTGGTGTCGAGCAAGGGCGCGAGCTGCTTCATCAGCGCGCGGCAACCGCCCGCCGCCTCGAAGGCCTCGATGCTGTGCTCGCCGATCGGCCGCACGCCGGCCAGCACCGGCGTCTTCGGGCCGAGGCTTTCGAACAGGCCATACACGTCGACGCCGCACTCCCCCTCGGTCGACACGGCCTGCAGGTGCTTGGCCGTGTTGAGCGAGGCGCCGATGGCCAGCACCGCGCGCACCGCATTCGCAAAGGCGCCGGGCGTGAGGATGTCGCGCGGCTTGAGGTCGTCCCACACCATCTGCACGATGCGCGTGCCGGCGGCGCGCACGTCGGCCATCATCTTCGGGCTCAGCGCGGCCACCGGCGCGCTGCCCGGCAAGGCCATGCCGAGCGCCTCGCAGACGATGTGCATCGAATTGGCCGTGCCCAGGCCCGAGCACACGCCCGGCCCGCGGATCGCCTCGCGGCTCATGCCCACGAGTTCTTCCACCGGCAGGTGGCCCGTGACCGCATGCATCGCGCCGATGAACACTTCCTCGATGTCCATGTGCTTGCCGCGGTACTCGCCGCTGGGCTGGTAGCCGCAGGGCACGAGCAGTGTCGGAATGTTGAGCCGCGCGGCCGCCATGAGCTGGCCCGGCACGGTCTTGTCGCACGAGGTGAGGCACACCATGCCGTCGAGCTGCGCACCTTCGACGGCCACCTCGATGTCGTTGGTCACGAGGTCGCGCGCGCCGAGCATGTAGGCACCGCGCGCGCCGGCGCCGGTGATGAAGTCGCTGGGCGCGGCGGTGCGGATCTCGAAGGGCACGCCGCCCGCGGCGCGGATCGCGGTCTTGATTTCCGCCGCCACCTTGTCGAGGTGGCTGAAGCACGCAGCCAGCTCCGACGAGCTGTTGACGATGGCGATCTTCGGCTTCTCGCAATCCTCTTCCGGAATGCCGAGCGCGCGCCAGTGCGCATTGCGCACCGACCAGAGGTACGAGCCGCGCGGGAAGTTGCTGCGCAGGGGGCGGGTGGTCATGGGCGGTCTCCGGGTTTGTTGTTCTTCCTGGTGATCTCGATCACGCCGCGGTCGGCGTCCACGCGCACCCAGTCGCCGGTCGCGATGCAGTCGAGCGGGTCGCGCTCGAAGTCGGTCATCGAGGGCGCATGCGTGACCACGGCGCCGAGCGCCATCTTGGTGGTCATCTCGTTGAACAGGAAGGCCGCGGGCGCCGAGTTCATGAGCCGCGTCATGTGGAACATCGCGGACCAGCCGGACGAGCCCTTGGCCCCTGGAAACACCAGCACCTTGCCCGCGAAGCTCTGGCCGCGCAGCTCGTGCCGCGTCTCGATGACGGTGCCGGTGCGCGGATCGATGCCGCCCCAGCCCGAGATGCGGTCGCGCGTGACGAGCGCCTCGCCTTCGGCGATGCCGCCGACGACCTTTCGGCCGCGGATGACCAGGGTGGATGTGTTGTCGCGTGCATTCATGGTTTTGCTCCTTCCCCTGCCGGGGCTGAGGGCTGCGGCTCCAGTTCCGCCTGCGCGGAACTGGACAGCCCGAAGAGCGGCAGCCTCTGGCTGCCTGCACCGAGGTTGGGATGGGGGCTGGCAGAGCGCCCGATGGATGCGCCGC
>NZ_JBFTPJ010000196.1:0-7548 GCF_056398445.1 Variovorax sp. 01T439_2 | reverse complement strand
ATCGGGTTGCGCAATGCGTTCCTTCACGAGGTTGATGATCAGGTCGTCGCTCACGAGCCCACCGGACTCCATGACGGCCTTGGCCTGCTGCCCGAGCGGGGTGCCGGCCTTGACGGCGGCGCGCAGCATGTCGCCGGTCGAAATTTGAGGAATGCCGTATTTCTGGCAGATGAAGGCTGCTTGCGTGCCTTTGCCCGCCCCGGGCGCGCCCAGCAAAATTAGTCTCATGGTGTCCTCGGAGGGTTCTTCGATCTTGTGTCGCGCCCAGCGTCAGCCCGGGAGCGGGGCAAGGCGGAATTGCGTCGAGGATAGCATGCGACAGCGTGAAGAATTTCCGCTGCCGCCCTCGCAGCAGCGCACTTTTTCAGCGCGCCGGATCGGCGGCGAAGACCGCGCGCACGCGCTCGAGGTCTGCGGGGGTATCGACGCCGGGCCCCGGCGCGACATGGCTGACGTGCACCGCGATGCGATGCCCGTGCCACAGCGCGCGCAGCTGTTCGAGCGCTTCGGTGGCCTCGACGGGTGCGGGTGCCAGCGAAGGAAAGCTGCGCACGAAGCCGGCGCGGTAGCCATAGATGCCGATGTGCCGCAGCGGCGCCGGTGCGGGCAGCACGGAAGGCGGCGCACCGTTGGCGGAACCGTCGCGCCACCACGGAATGGGCGCGCGGCTGAAGTACAGCGCGTTGCCCTGTGCATCGAGCACGGCCTTCACCACGTTCGGGTTCAGGAAGTCGTCGAGCGAGTCGATCTCGTGGGCCGCGGTGCTCATGGCGGCTTCCGGGTGGGCGGCCAGCGCGGAGGCCACGGCGTCGATGAGCGCAGGGTCGATCAGCGGCTCGTCGCCCTGGACGTTGACGACGATGTCGCTGCCGTCCAGCCCCAGTTGCTCGCAGGCTTCGGCCAAGCGGTCGGAGCCGCTCGGGTGGTCCTGGCGGGTCAGGATGGCTTCCACGCCATGCCTTGCGCAGGCCTCGACGATGGCCGCGTCGTCGCCCGCCACCACCACGCGCGCGGCGCCGGATTGGCTGGCACGCCGGGCCACGCGCACCACCATGGGCAGGCCGGCAATGTCGGCCAGCGGCTTGTTGGGCAGCCGCGTCGAAGCCAGCCGGGCCGGCACCAGGACGGTGAAGCTCACAGCCCCAGCTCTTCGTCGGACAGGGTGCGGGCCTCGTTCTCGAGCAGCACGGGGATGCCGTCGCGCACCGGATAGGCCAGGCGTGCGCTGCGCGAGCAGAGCTCCTGCTTCTCCGGGTTCCAGGTCAGCGGGCCCTTGGTGACGGGGCAGACGAGCAGTTCAAGCAGCTTGGTATCCATCGAGCGATGATAGCTTTGCGTCGAGCGCCGCGAAGAATTCCGGCGAGGGTGCGAAGTCCAGCGGCACCGCCAGCGCGTCGGGGGCCCTGGGCCACAGCTTGACGGCATCTTTTTCGGTGCAGACGAGGCGCTGCCCGGTGCCGGCGGGGCGCTGCCAGCCTTCGAAATCGTAGTGGTCCGGCAGGGCGATCGTCTCGGCAAGCGTCAGCCCGCGTGCCCGCAGCATGCCGAAGAACGCTTCGGGCCGCGCAATGGCCGCCAGCGCGATCAGCGGTTCGCCGGCGAGTGCGCCGAGTGGCGTGCGTCTGCCGTCGCTCGCCACGGCGTCGCGCGCGAGCGAACGGGTGGCGGTGTAGCCGCCCTTGAAGGCGGGACGTTCCCCGCTGTGGAGCACCAGGTCGCACGGGCGCGGCCAGCGCTCGCGCAGCGGACCCGCGGGCAGCCGCCAGCCGTTGCCCACGCCGCGGTCGTCGAACACGCAGATCTCGATGTCGCGCGCCAGCGCCAGGTGCTGCAGGCCGTCGTCGCTCACGATGACCTGCGTGGCCGGGTGCCCGGCGAGCAGCGCGCGCGCGGCCTCGATGCGGCGCCGCGCCACGAACACCGGTGCGCCGGTGGCGCGGCGAATCAGCAGCGGTTCATCGCCGACGTCGGCGGCGTTGCTCTCGGTGAGTACTTCGCGGCAGTCACCGGTGCGGCGGCCGTAGCCGCGCGACACCACGCCAACCTGTAGCCCGCGGGCCTGCAGGTGCCGCACGACCGCCATCACGACCGGCGTCTTGCCCGCGCCGCCGGCAACCACGTTGCCGACCACGATCACCGGCACCGGGACGCGTTCAGTCGTGCGCCATCCCATCCGGTAGAACCAGCGCCGCAGCCCGAAAAGCGCCGCGTAGAGCAGCGACAGGGGCCACAGCAGGCAGGCCAGCGCGCCGCGATGCAGCCAGGCGCGCTGCAGCCGCGAGGCCGGCACAGCGATCGGGCCGGTGGTGCCGATGGTGCTGCGGCCCTGCGACGGCACTCAGTGCCCTGCTTGCTGCGCCGAAGACTGGGCTGCGAACGTGATCTGCACCAGTCCCACGCGGCGAGCGGCTTCCATCACCGTGATCACGGCCTGGTGCGGGCTGCTGGCGTCGGCGCTGATGATGACCACGCTGTCCTTGCCGCCCGTGGCGGCCGCGCCCAGTGCGGCGGCCACGGTGTCCACGTTGCGGTCGGCCACGGGTTTCTTGTTGATCGAGTAGCGGCCGTCGGCGGAGACCGCCACGATCACCTCCTTGGGATAGTCGCGCTGCGAATCGACGTCCGCCGTCGGCAGCCGAAGCTGCATCTCGGTGAACTTGCTGTAGGTGGTCGACAGCATCAGGAAGATCAGGATGACCAGCAGCACGTCGATGAACGGGATCAGGTTGATCTCCGGCTCGTCGCGCGCACCGTGGCGAAACTGCATGCGGCCGCGGCTCATGGCAAGCCTCCGCGAGGCGGCGTGGCGCAGGCAGTTGCAAGCGATGCGAAGCCCATCATTTGCGCAATGCGTTCAGGTGGCGCGCAAAGCGCTCGCCCGACAGTTCGAGGTTCAGCAGGTATTCGTCGACCCGGCTGCGGAAATAGCGCCAGAAGATCAGCGTCGGAATGGCCACGATCAGGCCGAAAGCCGTGTTGTACAGCGCAATCGAAATGCCGTGCGCCAGCTGCGCGGGGTTCCCGGAGCCCACCGCGCCGCTGCCGGGCGACTGCGAGCCGAAGATCTCGATCATGCCGATGACCGTGCCCAGCAGGCCGAGCAGCGGCGCCGCCGATGCAATGGTGGCCAGCGCCGGCAGGTAGCGTTCCAGCTTGTGCGCCACGGTGCGGCCCGAGGCCTCCATGGCGGCGCGCAGGTCGTCCTCGGTGCAGCGCGGATTGGCGTTGAGCGCCCGCAGGCCGGCGGCCAGCACCTGGCCGAGCATCGAATTGCGTTCGAGCTTGGTCACCACGTCGGGCCCCGGCACGGAACCGTGCGACACGGTGATGGCTTCGTCGAGCAGCTTGGGCGGCAGGACCCTCACGGTCTTGAGGCTTGTGAAACGTTCGATAACCAAGGCGAGCGCAATGATCGAACAGGCGAGCAATGGCCAAATCGGCCAGCCCGCGGCAACTATGATGGAAAACAAGGAATCCTCCGGCCCCGTAGACTGCAAATGCGCGGCGATTATCCACCGAGGCCACCATCGCCACGCGGCTTGTTTGCATGTCAGCGAAGACGCACAGATTCTGTGGATAACTTTGTGATTAACCCGCTGCGCAAGTTGTCCGGACCCGCATGGGACGGGCCTCCCGCTAGATCGATTGAATTTTGAGCAGTTCTTTTTCCAATGAAATCAACAGCTTGCACGACAAACCGTGCACCTGTTCCGTGCCCGGACCGCGGCACCAAGGCGGGGCAACCCACTGTGGAAGAGTGGCCGCCGGCCGCGCGGGTGTCCTGTGAACCTGCGTGACTCGAATCCAACGCCGGGCCCGCGGATCTGGGCTGTGGGCGCGCTGTGCCGGGCGGTGGCCGACGCGCTCGATGCGCGCTTCAACCCGGTCGCGGTGCGCGGCGAGATTTCCGGCTTCTCGCGCGCGTCGAGCGGACATTGTTACTTCGCGCTCAAGGATTCGTCCGGCCAGCTGCGCTGCGCGATGTTCCGGCGCGCCGCGGGCCTGCTCGATTTTTCGCCGCGCGACGGCGACCAGGTCGAAGTGCGCGGGCGGCTCGCGGTGTACGAACCGCGCGGCGACCTGCAACTGGTGGTCGAAAGCCTGCAGCGCGCGGGGCAGGGCGCGCTGTTCGAGCAATTCCTGCAGCGCAAGGCGCGGCTCGAGGCCGAAGGGCTCTTCGATCCGGAGCGCAAGCGGGCGCTGCCGGTCATGCCGCGCGCGGTCGGCCTCGTCACCTCGCTCGGCGCCGCGGCGCTGCACGACGTGGTCACGGCGCTGCGGCGCCGCGTGCCGCACATTCCCGTGGTGCTGGCACCGGCGGCGGTGCAGGGCGCCAATGCACCGGCGGAACTCGTGCGCGCGCTGCAGTCGCTCTACACGCTGGAGCCGGCCGTCGACGTGATCCTGCTGGTGCGCGGGGGCGGCTCCATCGAGGATCTCTGGGCGTTCAATGATGAAGCCCTGGCGCGCACCATCGTCCAAAGCCCGGTTCCGCTGATCTGCGGCGTCGGCCACGAAACCGACTTCACCATCGCCGACTTCTGCGCCGACCTGCGCGCGCCCACGCCCACGGCCGCGGCGGAGCTCGTCAGCGCGCCCCAGGCGATGTGGCTCGGTGCGATCGATCTGCTGGATGAACGGCTCGACAGCGCGCTGGGTGCGCGCCTCGATGTACTGGGGCAGCGCCTCGACCAGGCGGCAGCGCGCCTGGGCCGGCCCTCCGGGCTGTTGGCGCGCCAGCAGCTGCGGCTCGCGCATCATTCGCAGCGGCTGCGCTATGCGCTGCTGTCCAGGGCCGAGCGCCTGGCCCAGGTGCCGCGCGCGATTGCTGCCGATTTTCCGCTCAGGCTCGAGCGCGCGATGGCGCAGCGGCGCGAGCGGCTGGAACGCGTCGCCCTGCGCCTGCGGCTGCTCGATCCTGCGCTGGTGCTCCAGCGCGGCTATGCCTGGCTCACCGATCCCGAGGGCCGCGCGATCGTCAGCGCCAAGAAGCTGAGCCCTGGCGATGCCGTGGTCGCGCGGCTCGCCGATGGTTCGGTCGACCTGGCCGTCGTGCCCGGCAAAACGGGAACGCGTCCGACGCCGGGCGCGTAATTCCTTTCTAGAATCCTTTATTCCCCACAACCAACCCACGAGAAAAAACCATGGAACATGTGCTCCCACCCCTGCCATACGCCCTYGACGCGCTGGCACCCGAGTACTCGAAGGAAACCCTCGAGTACCACTACGGCAAGCACCACAATGCCTACGTGGTGAACCTCAACAACCTGCAAAAGGGCACCGAGTTCGAGTCGATGCCTCTCGAGGACATCGTCAGGAAGTCCAGCGGCGGCATCTACAACAACGCCGCCCAGATCTGGAACCACACCTTCTTCTGGAGCTGCATGAAGCCCCAGGGCGGCGGTGCTCCCACGGGCGCGCTGGCCAAGGCCATCGATGCCAAGTGGGGCAACTACGACGCCTTCAAGGAAGCCTTCGTGAAGTCGGCCGTGGGCAACTTCGGCTCGGGCTGGACCTGGCTGGTGAAGAAGGCCGACGGCTCGCTGGACATCGTGAACATGGGCGCCGCGGGCACGCCGCTGACCACCGGCGACACCCCGGTGCTGACGGTGGACGTCTGGGAGCACGCCTACTACATCGACTACCGCAACCTGCGCCCGAAGTTCGTCGAGACCTTCCTGGCCAAGCTGGTGAACTGGGACTTCGCGGCCAAGAACTTCGGCTGAGGAGCCGGGTCCTCCCAATGAAAAAGCCGACCCTCGGGTCGGCTTTTTCGTGGGCTGGCGTCAGGCGGGCGCTCAGCGCTTCGAAGCGGCGAACAGCTCGCCGCCGAGCTTGGCGCCCTTCTTGATGTTCTTCTTGGCGAACCAGCCTTGGTTCATCTCGAGCACGAAGCGCACCGGCTCCTCGGAGCAGTGGGAGTTCTCGGTCATGGGCTGCATGTCGGCCAGGTTGACGATGCGGCCATCGTCCGCCACGAAGGCGGCGGTCAGCGGCAGCAGCGTGTTGCGCATCCAGAAGCACTGGGTGGCCGGCTGGTCGAAAACGAAGATCATGCCTTCGGCCTGCGGCATCTCCTTGCGGAACATCAGGCCGATTTCCCGCTGGCGCGGCGTCTGCGCGACTTGCGCATCGATCTTGTACAGGCCAACGGACAACTGCGTGCGTTGCAGATCGGTCTGGGGCTGCTGCTGGGCCTGCGCGGATCCCATCAGGGCAGCGGCAAGCAGGAGCAGGGCGGCAAAACGCTGGAGCATCGGAAGGCTTCCTTCGAGGGCGGGTTCAAGGGCGCGAGGCCAATAAAAATGCCCGCTGATGCGGGCATTTGCCGGTGAGCGTGGAAGCTTACACCTTCTTGGCTGCAGCTGCGTGCGCCTTGGCCACGTGGCGAACCTTGTGCTTCTTGACAGCGTGCTTCATCGGCTTTGCCTTGTGAACGGCGGCAGGTGCAGCCGGTGCGGGGGCGGGTGCGGGCGGAGTTTGCGCAAAAGCGCCGGCTGCGAAGAGACCGGCGACGAGGGCTGCGAGCAGCTTGTTCATGAGACATCCTTTGAAATTCGTTGATATGGACCACCTCCCTTCGGAAGGTGAACATTCAACGCGGCAGCCGCTCATGCCGGTTGACAGCAGTTTCGTTGCCGCAAGCGAAAAAAAAAGCGCTCCGTGGAGCGCTCTTTCGTACGGCCTGGGCCGACTTACTGGGGCGTGCCGCCCTGGGTCGACTTGCGCTTCACGCTGCCATCCTTGTTGCGGCGGCGGTCGTCGCGGGTCTTGGCGCGCTTTTCGCCGGCAACGCCAGCCTTGTCGGCGCCGAACGTGCCGCCTTCGGGCGTCTTGGCGATGTCGCCAGTGGGAGCAGCCACTTGGCCTGCGGGCTTGGCTTCCTTCTTCGCTTCGGCGCGGGCTTGCGGCTTGCTGTTGGTGGCGTTCCCTTGCTCGGGCGTGGTGCCGGTGGGGTTCTGGGCGTAGGCGCCAGCGGCGAACAGGCCAGCGATCATGACTGCGAGAATTTTGCTCATTGATGATTCCTCTATCGAGAATTGGTTGGAAACGCCTCCCGGCGAGCAGAAGGTCAGCCACTAACGAGACCATTGTCTCTTAGGTTGACAAACGCCAGCTGATGGGTTGCGTCTAAAATGTACAGCGATTTGTTCGCGGGCTGTACAGCGATTCCCCATCGCTGTCTGAATTCGCAGACAGTCGTCCGAATTACGTCACTCCCGGAGTCATTCCCCCTCATGTCCAGCTACCAGCACATCAAAGTCCCGGCCGAAGGCCAGAAGATCACGGTCAACGCCGACAACTCGCTCAATGTGCCTGATCAGCCGATCATTCCCTTCATCGAAGGCGACGGCACGGGTCTGGACATCACCCCGGTGATGCTCAAGGTGGTGGATGCTGCAGTGGCCAAGGCCTACGGCGGCAAGAAGAAGATCCACTGGATGGAAGTCTATGCC
Organism: Variovorax sp. 01T439_2; assembly: GCF_056398445.1. Taxonomy (NCBI): domain Bacteria; kingdom Pseudomonadati; phylum Pseudomonadota; class Betaproteobacteria; order Burkholderiales; family Comamonadaceae; genus Variovorax; species Variovorax sp. 01T439_2. The sequence goes on along the minus strand of NZ_JBFTPJ010000196.1, from coordinate 91 downwards.
GGCGAAAAGTCGACCAAGGTCTACGGCCCCGACGTCTGGCTGCCCGAGGAAACGCTGCACGCCGTGCGCGACTACGTGGTGTCCATCAAGG
>NZ_JBFTPJ010000195.1:0-7556 GCF_056398445.1 Variovorax sp. 01T439_2 | reverse complement strand
GTCGACGTGCTGTGCCTGCAGGAGCTCAAGATGAGCGACGACAAGTTCCCGCTCGACGTGCTCAAGTCCGCCGGCTACGAGGCCGCCGTGTTCGGCCAGAAAACCTACAACGGCGTCGCCATCCTGAGCCTCGCGCCGATGCGCGACGTGGCAAGGAACATCGGCGGCTTCACCGACGACCAGTCCCGCGTGATCGCGGCCACGGTCGAAACGCCGGCGGGTCCGCTGCGCATCGTGAACGGCTACTTCGTCAACGGCCAGGCGCCGGGCACCGACAAGTTCGAATACAAGATGGGCTGGCTGCGCGCGCTGCGCGAATGGCTGCGCGCCGAAATGGCGGCGCATCCGAACCTGGTGCTTCTGGGCGACTTCAACATCGCGCCCGAAGACCGCGACAGCTTCGACCCCGTGGGCCTGGCGGAAACCATCCATCACACGAGCGAGGAGCGCGAGCATTTCAAGGCGCTGCTCCAGTTGGGGCTGGTCGACAGCTTCCGCCTCTTCGAGCAACCCGAGAAAAGCTTTTCGTGGTGGGACTACCGGATGCTCGGCTACCAGAAGAACCGGGGCCTGCGCATCGACCACATCCTGGTGAGCGAGCCGCTGGTGCCGCGCGCCAAGGGCTGCATCATCGACCGCGTGCCGCGCAAGTGGGAAAAGCCGAGCGACCACGCACCGGTGGTGCTCGATCTCGACCAGGGAATTTGATGACCATGACCCTTCGCACCCTCACGATCATCGCGGCGGCGCTCGCGCTCGCCGCCTGTTCCGCATTCAAGCCCGCGGACAAGGCCGGCGACGGCAAGTCGCCCGCTACCGCCACCGACGAAGTGCCCGGCACAAGGGGCGACGTGCCGACCGTGCGGCTGATCACCGCGCAGACGCCCGCCGTGCGGGCCTACCGCAAGACCGGCGCGCGCCAGATCTACAAGGCCTATCCGCAGCGCATCTACAAGGGAAAGATCCCACCGCTCGTCTATGCGGTGGTGGTGGTCGAGACCGATATCGATGCCGAAGGGAACGTCAAGAACGTCACCTTCAGCCGCGTGCCGAGCCATGCGCCCGAGGTGCCGGGCAAGATTGCAGAACTCATCAAGGCGGCGTCCCCGCTGCCCAGTCCGGGGCGCCTGGGCGGCCACACCTACGTGGACACCTGGCTCTGGGACAAGAGCGGCAACTTCCAGCTCGACTCGCTGACGCTGGGCCAGCGCAGCCGGTAAGTAGGCTCGCCCCCAGTCTTCGCGCACTTCGTGTCGCTGCGCCAACCCCCTACCGGGGGCAACACCAGCGGCCCGGCAAAGCCGGTTCCGCGGTGTTCCTGGAAGGGGCCAGCTGCCCTCTCTCTCTATCCGAGGCAGCCCTACTCGATGCCCAGTTCCTGGATCTTGCGGGTGATGGTGTTGCGGCCGATGCCCAGCTTCTGAGCGGCTTCGATCCGTCGGCCGCGGGTGTTGGCCAGCGCCGTGAGGATCAGCCGCGACTCGAAACGGCGCGACAGCACATCCCAGACGTCGGTGCGCCCGGCCGCAAGCAGCGCCTGGGCTTCGATCTCCAGGCCGCTCTCCCAGCTGCTTGCGCCCACCAAACCTTCAGTGGCTTCAGGTGCAGCGCCGCCCGCCGCCGGTGCCGCTTCGCGCTCGAGCCCGGGCGACGGCAGCGGTGCGGCTTGCACGGGCACCGCGGTGGCGGCCGTGCCTTCCGCGGCTTGCACCGGCGCACCGGCCGCCGCGGCCATGACTTCCGGCGGCAGGTCCTTGGCCTCGATCAGCTGGGCCGGTGCCATCACGGTCAGCCAGTGGCAGATGTTCTCGAGCTGGCGCACGTTGCCCGGAAAGCTGAACGACGCCAGCTTGGCCAGCGCCGCATCGGAAATGCGCTTGGGTTCGACGCCGAGCTGGCGCGCGCTCACCTGCAGGAAATGGCGCGTGAGCGCCGGCACGTCTTCGCCGCGCTCGCGCAGCGCCGGCAGGCGCAGGCGGATCACGTTGAGGCGGTGGAACAGGTCTTCGCGGAAGCCGCCGAGCTTCACGCGCTGCTCGAGGTCCTGGTGCGTGGCCGCGATCACGCGCACGTTGGCCTTGACCGAGTTGTGGCCGCCCACGCGGTAGAAGTGCCCGTCGCTCAGCACGCGCAAGAGGCGCGTCTGCAGGTCGAAGGGCATGTCRCCGATCTCGTCGAGAAAGAGCGTGCCGCCCTCGGCCTGCTCGAAGCGGCCGCGCCGCATGGTCTGCGCGCCGGTGAAGGCGCCGCGCTCATGGCCGAAGAGTTCGCTCTCGAGCAGGTCCTTGGGGATGGCCGCGGTGTTGATGGCCACGAAGGGGCCGTTGGCACGCGGCGAATGCTTGTGCAGCGCGCGCGCCACCAGTTCCTTGCCCGAGCCCGATTCGCCCGTGATGAGCACCGTGACGTTGCTCTGYGAGAGCCGGCCGATGGCGCGGAACACGTCCTGCATGGCGGGCGCCTGGCCCAGCATTTCGGGCGCGGCGACCATGCGCTCCTCGGCCACTTCCTCGCGCTGGCTTTCGTCGACGGCGCGGCGGATCAGTTCGACGGCGCGCGGCAGGTCGAAGGGCTTGGGCAGGTATTCGAAGGCACCGCCCTGGAACGCCGAAACGGCGCTGTCGAGGTCGGAAAACGCCGTCATGATGATGACGGGCAGGCCCGGGTGCTTGGCCTTGATCTTGTCGAGCAGGTCGAGCCCGGAGCCGCCGGGCATGCGGATGTCGCTCACCAGGACCTGGGGGCCCTGCTGTTCATCGTCGTCGGCGAGTTCGAGGGCGGCCAGCACCTCGCGCGCGTTGGTGAAGCTGCGCGTGGGCAGGTCTTCGCGCAAAAGGGCCTTCTCCAGCACGAAGCGGATCGATTGGTCGTCATCAACTATCCAGATCGGCTTCATGCATCTCCTTGTTGCCGTGGCTGCTAGGGCAGCGGAATCAATATCTTGAAATCGGTTCGGCCCGGGACGCTGTCGCACTCGATCACGCCGTGATGCTGTTGCACGAAAGTTTGTGCAAGCGTCAATCCAAGCCCGGTCCCGCCCTCCCTGCCCGAGACGAGCGGATAGAAGATGCGGTCCTTGATCGTGTCCGGCACACCCGGTCCATTGTCGATGACATGCAATTCCAGTGCCAATCGATACCACTGCTTGTTGAATATCACCTGCCGGGCGATGCGGGTCTTGAAAGTGATCTGCGCATCGCCCGCGGCGCGGCGCTCGGCCAGGGCCTGCGCCGCGTTGTGCACGATGTTGAGCGTGGCCTGGATGAGCTGCTCGCGGTCGCCGCGGAATTCGGGAATCGACACGTCGAAGTCGCGCTCGATGTGCAGGTCGCGCGGAAACTCCGCAAGAATGACCGAGCGCACGCGCTCGCAGACTTCGTGGATGTTCACGTCGCCCACCACGTGCGGGCGCCGGTGCGGTGCCAGTAGCCGGTCGACCAGCGTCTGCAGCCGGTCGGCCTCGTGGATGATGACCTGCGTGTATTCGATGAGGTCGCGCGATTCGACCTCCATCTGCAGCAATTGCGCCGCGCCGCGGATGCCGCCGAGCGGGTTCTTGATCTCGTGCGCAAGGTTGCGGATGAGCTCCTTGTTGGCCTGCGCCTGGTCGAGCAGGCGCTCCTCGCGGTCCTGGCGCACCTGCTGCTCGAGCGGCGACATCTCGATGATGAGCTCGCCCGTCTTGTCGCCCTGCGCCAGCGTGACCTGCACCGGCATCAGCTCATGATTGACGCGGCGCAGGAAGGCCTCGTAGCGCAGCGTGGCGAAGTCGTTGCTGCGCGCACCGTCGATGGCGGTGCGAAGCACGTGCGGCTCGTGAAAGCAGGCACCGAACTGAGAGCCTTCGAGCGTGCGGCGCGAGGTGCCCAGCGCGTCTTCGAGGGCCGCATTGGCAAACAGCACCGAACCGTTGGTGCTGACCACCGCGATCAGCGTGGACAGCAGGTCGAAGGACTGAAAGCGCGGAGTGGCGCCGGCCGCCTTCTTCCCGAACGCCATGGCCCTACTGCTTGGCCGGCAGGCGGCCGAGTTCGCGGCGTATGCCCGCGATGTCGCTCTCATTGCGGGCCAGCTCTGCCTTCATTTCAGCCACGCGATCGAGGTACTTCTGGTAGTTGCGGCCTTCGCTGCCCTGCTTCTCGGGCTCGCCGTTGTTGTATTCCTTCTGCAGCTCCGCCTGGCGGGCCTCGGCCTTCTTGAGCTCGGCTTCGAGCACCGAGCGGGCTTCGCCATCGCGTGCGCGCTGGTCGACGCCTTCGACGCGCGGACTGCCCGCGGGCGCACGAGAGGCTGCGGGCGCCGAGTTGCCGCCAGCCGAACCGCCGCCCGAGGGCTTGGTGCCCTGCACGACGGTGACGTTGCCGCCTTCCATGACCTTGCAGCCCTTTTGCTGGGCGATGGTCGAATTGTTGGTGTATTCATTGCCGCAGCGCCACACGCGCTCCTGGGCGAGCGCAGGCAAGGCGACCAACAATGAACCGGCCAGGAAAATGAGAGAAGCAGTCTTCATGAGAATCGGTAGTGGCGCGACAAAGGTGCATTTTCCTGCAATTCGACGCCACTGGTGACAAGATGTTCCGCGCCAGTAAAAAAGGACGGCCAAGCCGTCCTTTTCGATTCCCTTCCAGCAACACCGCGGAACCGGCTCCGCCGGGCCGCCGGTGTTGCCCCCTAGAGGGGGAGGCGGCTGCACGAAGTGAGCCGCTTCGGGGGTGGGCCAATTACAGCGAGTAGTACATGTCGAACTCGACCGGATGGGTCGCCATGCGGAAGCGCGTGACTTCCTGCATCTTCAGTTCGATGTACGCATCGATGTAGGCATCGGTGAACACGCCGCCCTTGGTCAGGAACGCACGGTCCTTGTCGAGGTATTCCAGCGCCTGGTCGAGGCTGTGGCACACGGTCGGGATCAGCGCGTCTTCTTCCGGCGGCAGGTGGTACAGGTCCTTGCTGGCGGCTTCGCCCGGATGGATCTTGTTTTCCACGCCGTCGAGGCCGGCCATCAGGAGCGCAGCGAAACCGAGGTACGGGTTCATCAGCGGATCGGGGAAGCGCGCTTCGACGCGGCGACCCTTCGGGTTGGCCACGAACGGAATGCGGATCGAGGCCGAGCGGTTCTTGGCCGAGTAGGCCAGCTTCACCGGGGCTTCGAAGCCGGGCACCAGGCGCTTGTAGCTGTTGGTGCCGGGGTTCGTGATGGCGTTCAGTGCACGGGCGTGCTTGATGATGCCGCCGATGTAGTGCAGCGCGAAGTCCGACAGGCCCGCATAGCCGTCGCCGGCGAACAGGTTCTTGCCGTCCTTCCAGACCGACTGGTGCACGTGCATGCCCGAGCCGTTGTCGCCGACGATGGGCTTGGGCATGAAGGTGGCGGTCTTGCCGTAGGCGTGGGCCACGTTGTGGATCACGTACTTCTGCAGCTGGACCCAGTCGGCGCGCTGCACCAGCGTGCTGAACTTGGTGCCGAGCTCCATCTGGCCGGCGTTGGCCACTTCATGGTGATGCACTTCGACCGGGATGCCGAGCGATTCGAGCACCAGGCACATTTCCGAGCGCATGTCCTGGAAGCTGTCGACCGGGGGCACCGGGAAGTAGCCGCCCTTGACTGCGGGACGGTGGCCGGTGTTGCCGTGCTCGTATTCCTTGTCGGTGTTCCACGAGGCTTCTTCGGAGTCGATCTTCACGAAGCAGCCCGACATGTCGTTCTTCCAGCGCACGCCGTCGAACACGAAGAATTCGGGTTCCGGACCGAAGTAGGCGGTGTCGCCCAGGCCCGAAGCCTTCATGTACGCCTCGGCGCGCTTGGCGAGCGAACGCGGGTCGCGCTCGTAGGCCTTGCCGTCGGCGGGGTCGATCACGTCGCAGGTCAGGATCAGCGTCGTTTCTTCGAAGAAGGGATCGATGTTGGCGGTGTTCGGGTCGGGCATGAGCTGCATGTCCGAAGCCTCGATTCCCTTCCAGCCAGCGATGGACGAGCCGTCGAAAGCATGGCCCGAAGTGAATTTGTCTTCATCGAAAGCCGAGACGGGCACGGTCACGTGCTGCTCTTTGCCGCGGGTGTCGGTGAAGCGGAAGTCGATGAACTTGACCTCGTTTTCCTTGACGAGCTTGAGTACATCGGCGACGGTCTTTGCCATCAGTTTCTCCTGAGTTGGATGGTGGTTAGGAATACAGGGACGGAGGATGCAGTTTCTATGCCATTGTCGCCGCTCGGGAACAGGCTTCGACGGCAGGCGCAAACCCCAAAAAAAGGCGAATAATCACCAAATTGGTGCAATAAAAACTACCGCACCAATTCCGGGCCAAGCTTCGCATCATAGGCGTGCAGGCCCTCGATCAGCTGCGCGTAGGCGGCGTCCAGGCGGGTGGGGTCGCCTTTCACGCCAAGTTCGATGTGGCGGCCGTACTGCGGATGGTCGACGCTCGGCAGGCTGAACACCTTGATGCCGGCGTGCGCCGTCTCGATCGCGAGCATCAGCGGCGTGAGCGTTGCCTCCATCGCGCCGAACACGATGACCGACTTCTCGGCCGACTGGCCGCTGGTGAACAGGTGCGCATAGCGGCTGTCGAGCACCGACTCGATCATTGGCCAGGCCATGACCGGAAAGCCCGGCACGAAGTGGACGTGCTCGACGCTGAAGCCCGGGATCTTGTTGTAGGGGTTGCGGATGATCTCGGCGCCCTTCGGGAACACGCCCATGTTGAGGCGGTGGATGTTGTCGGGGCGGTCGGGCTCGTAGGCAATGCCCTGCTCGCGCGCGGTGTCCTGCATGCGCTCGCGGATCAGCAGTTCGGCCTCGGGATGCAGTTCCAGCGGCACCCGCAGGGCTTGCGCGGCGCACTGGCGCGTGTGGTCGTCCGGCGTGGCGCCGATGCCGCCGGTCGAGAAGACGATGTCGCCCGAAGCGAAGGCCCGGCCGAGCGCGGCGGTGATGCGCGTGGGCACGTCGCCGACGTATTCGGCCCAGCCGAGCTGCAGGCCGCGCGCGGCGAGCAGTTCGATGACCTTGGGCATGTGCTTGTCGGCGCGCTTGCCGGAAAGGATTTCGTCGCCGACGACGATCAGGCCGAATGCACGGGTCATGGGGATTTCCATTGGGAGAGAAGGGCCTGGTCGGCCTCGGCCGCGGGTGCGCCGCCGGGCGGACCGGAAGAAGCTGCGGCGGCCCCGCGTTGCGCGCGAAGCTGCGCCAGCGCGTCGAGGCAGTAGTGGCCGAACCAGAGCGCCGAAAACGCAAACACCAGCGTGTAGATCCAGATCGCGAGCGGCACCAGCACGAAGAAGGCGGCGGCAAACAGCAGGCCGGAGGCCCAGACGATGCTGGGCGCCGCGCCCAGGTAGCCGCACAGCACGCCGATGCACAGCAGCGGCAGCCGGTGCGCGCGCAGCAGTGCGGCGCGCTCCTCGGGGCTCGCGTGCTCGGCCAGCGCGTCGAAGCTCATCACGCGGTAGGTGAGCCAGCCCCAGATCAGCGGCGGCAAGATGAGCACCAGCGGCGGAATGAGCCAGAGCGGCATCGACACCACGAGCGCGAGCAGCGCCAGCAGCGTGAGGC
>NZ_JBFTPJ010000194.1:0-9545 GCF_056398445.1 Variovorax sp. 01T439_2 | reverse complement strand
CGCCAGCACCGGCTGCGGCGCCCTCTTCCACCTCCACCGCCGAAGTCGAATCGGCCGTGCGCGGATGGGCTGCCGCATGGGCCGGCCAGGACATGGACCGCTACCTTGCCGCCTACGGCCCCGACTTCAACCCCGGCGGCGGACAAAGCCGCAAGAGCTGGGAAGAAGAACGCCGCGCGCGCATCGTCGGCAAGTCGAGCATCAGCGTGAACATCGAGAACCTCGTGATCAGCGTCAACGGGCAGGCCGCAACCGCCAAGTTCCGCCAGATCTACCGCGCCGACAACCTCAACATCTCGAGCCGCAAGACGCTCGAGCTGCAACGCGCCGGCAACCAGTGGCACATCCGCAAGGAAAGCGTCGGCGGCTAGTGGCAGACATCGTCCGGCGCGGCCGGCTTCGGAAGCCTGCGCTGCGGCGCGGCGCGAACATGCTTGCCGCGCTCATGGCGGCATCGGCCCTGCTGCTGGCAACGCACGGCACGGCAGCGGCCGCATCGACCAAGTCCGCGAGCGCCAAGACCAGCGGCGCCAAGGCCAAGGCTTCCGCCAGCCGCCCGGCCGCCAGGGAAGCCAAGGCCAGGACGGCACGAAAAGCTTCCGCCGCAGAGGCAAGAACCGCTGCCGCTGCCGCAGCCAAAGGCGCCCCGCGCAGCAAGGCGGCAGCCGCTTCTGCTTCTTCTGCAGCCTTGCAGCAGGCCAGCAGCGCCGAAGCCCGCCTGATCGCCGTCTACGAACTGTTCGGACGCGGCCAGCCGCGCCCCGCGCTGGCCAAGGCCCGCGACCTGGTGCGGGACTATCCCAACTTCCAGCTTGCGCAGCTCGTCTATGCCGACCTGCTCGCCACGCAGGTGCCGCCCGCGCACGCCTTTTCAGACGCCACCGGCATCGGGCGGCTGCGCAGCGATCCGGCCATGGCCGACCTGCGCGAAGAGTCCCGCCGGCGCCTGCAGGCCCTGCGCGACAGGCCGCCGGCCGGCACCGTGCCTTCGCAGTTTTTGGCGCTGTCCACGCGCAGCCGCTATGCCATTGCGGTCGACGCCTCGCGCTCGCGGCTCTACCTGCTCGAGAACTCCGACAAGGGCCTGCAGCTGGTGGCCGACTACTACGTGTCCGTCGGCAAGTCGGGCATCGGCAAGGCCACCGAGGGCGACGCGCGCACGCCGCTGGGCGTGTACTACGTCACCAGCAGCCTCGACCCCAAGTCGCTGCGCGACTTCTACGGCGCCGGCGCGCTGCCCATCAACTACCCCAACCCCTACGACGTGCGGCGCGGCAAGACCGGCAGCGGCATCTGGCTGCACGGCACCCCGCCCCAGCAGTTCTCGCGCGCGCCGCTCGCGAGCGACGGCTGCGTCGTCATGGCCAACCCCGACCTGAAGCAGCTGCTGCGCAAGGTGCAGATCGGCGCCACCCCCGTGGTCACCGCATCCAGCCTGCAGTGGATTGCGCGCCCGCAGGCCGAAAAAGAGGCCCAGACCTTCACCAGCGCAATTTCTGCCTGGAAAGATGCCAGGGCCAACGGAAATGAAGCGCAATTGAAGAAATTCTATTTGCCCGATTTCCAGCGCAGCAGCGGCAACAAGAAAAACACCGATGGCTTTTCGGTGCTCCACGACGAAGTGGAATATGCCCAGGGCAAACGCGTGCAGTTCAAGGACATGTCCTTCCTGCATTGGCGCGACGGCGACGACACCATGGTCGCCACCTTCGGCGAAGTCTTCGAAGGCGAAAAAAGCGGGCGCACCCGGCGCCAATACTGGCTGCGCCAAGGCAGCGAGTGGAAGCTTTTCCACGAAGAAATCCTCGGCTGAGACCCTCCCGGYTGAGGGGTAGGTACCCCAAAGGTGTGACTTTTTGCACAAGAGATGCACCTATCTTGGGCGTTACAACTACCGTTACACACCCCTGCTACGTGACACGTAACGACTTTGTTCCCGTAACAAACGCCGTTTGAATGTTCCCAGGGAACGTAACGTTGTTACGGGTTACTGTTGTTGATACACGGAGTTACGCTGTATAACATCCACCTGGCCAGCCTCACTTGTTAACACTTTTTTAAGGGGAAATCATGCTTCGCTCTATTACTCGTTTTCTGCGCGATGAAGAAGGTGCTACTGCAATTGAATATGGGTTGATTGCGGGCTTGGTTGCAATTGGAATTGCTGTCGCCCTGACCGCTCTTGGTACGGATTTGTCGGGTCTTTTTACAAGAATTTCAACAAAGCTAAAAGCCGCCGTTTAAGTAGGTCGTGCAAGGGTCCGAGACGGCACCAAAACAATGACATTGACGTCAGCTTGTCTGCTCTGGCTTCTCCTTGTTGCCGTTTACGATTTTCGCCAACGTCGCGTTCCCAATTGGCTTGTGCTCGCAGGCGCCGCTTTGGCATTTGCAGCCCTAGCCTGGGGAACTGGGCCACTTGGACACGATTGGACCAACGCCTTGCTAGGTGCAGGAGTCGGCTTCGCGCTCCTACTCCTCTTTTATGCCTTCGGGCTCATGGGAGCGGGTGACGTGAAATTCGYTGGTGCTCTCGGACTGTGGGTCGGGCTATGGGCGCTGCTCCCCGTCTGGAYCATCGGCAGCGTTTTCGCCGGTTTGCATGCGGGGCTTTGGCTTGTGCTCCAGCGCTGGCCCGTTTCGCCGCGGCTCTCTCTCATGCTTTTCGGGCCCTCGCCTTCTGCAAAAGCCAATCCGCCGCTCACCCGAGTGCGCTTCATTCCTTATGCGGCCTACCTCGCGCTGGCCGCCGCGGTGTGGATGGTTTGGGGTCGACAGGGTAGCTAATCGCTCCGTCACCAYGAGCTGTTCATCGATAGCTCTCGAATGCTCCTTCCTCGACACGCCGCCCAATGATCAATCTGACCAAAATCATCGCCGCTATCCTCGTGCTCCTGGCCATCGCGCTCGGCGGCTATGCATGGATGCTCAGTCGTCAGTCCCCTCCGGCCGTCGCAGTCGCCCCCTCCTCAGCCACGTCGGCCAAGTCTGCCCAAGCGCAGACTTTCCCGGTAGTCGTTGCGGCCAAGCCGCTGCCCGCCGGTCATGCGATCCCGGCGGACGCGCTTCGTATCGAAAACCTAAGCATCAACCCCGCAGGAGCTTTTAAGGAAACGGCGGCGCTCGAAGGACGCGTGCCAGTGATCGATCTGAGTGAAGGTTCCCCGCTTCTCGAAGGCCAACTAGTTTCTGGCTTGGCCCTGCGCGTTGCTACGGGCGAGCGTGCGTTCGCCATCAAGGCCGACGAGATCATGGGCGTGGGAAACCAAGTCCAACCTGGCGACTTCGTCGATGTCTTTCTGATGCTCAAGGCCGACGGCAGGGAAAAGGATATCGACCGCAGTCAAGCGCGACTGCTCCTCTCGCGTAAGCGCGTACTTGCCTACGGCACTGCTTCCGTCGACGGCCTGCCTTCAAAGATAGACAAGAATGCGGCGGCACAGCAGGCACAGCGCGCCGAGGCGGCTCGCACCGTCGTTCTCGCAGTGCCGGTGGACGACATCAACCGGCTCACGCTCGCCGAAAACAGCGGCCGTTTGCTGCTGGCGCTGCGCAACCCGACCGACATGTCGGAACCCGACCCGAAGCTTTTTGCCGAACTGCCCACCGCCTTGCAGCCACCTCCGCAGAAAGCCGGCGAACCGCGCCGCCCACCACTCGAAGGGCTGAATCGCGCGCAGGCCGGCGTCACTACGGCCGACTTCGTGACCGGCGGCAAACCGAGCAGCGCTTCGCGCGCGCCAGTCATCGCTGCCGCGCAGGCACCAACGGCCGGCACGGGGGAGTCCCGCGGCGGACTCAAGGTCGAAGTCATTCGCGGCGACCGCAGCGAAACCATCAATTACTGATCAGCAACAAGTGGCACGCCCATGCACGCCACGCAGGAATCGAACACCATGACGATCGCCCTTCGCGCGAAAACAGCCGGTCCGGCACGTCCTCTGCGTCCAACGCTCGCGGTGCTGTGCCTGCTGGCCCAGGGGGCGTGGCCTGTGGCGGCCACAGCGGCAGATGCAACAGAGGCTGCATCTGCCCGTCCTGCGCTGCAACTGCGGATCGACGCGGGCACGCAAAAGGAATTGCTGATCGGCAAAGGCATCGAGCGCATGGCCATTGCCGACGAGACGGTCGCCGGTGTCGCCCTCACCCGCCAATCRCCCAACTCGCCAGCTGCACGCCTTATCGTCACCGGCAAGGCCGCGGGCCGGACCACGCTGATGATCTGGGAAAAAGGCCAGTCGGCTGCCACGGTCTACGCGCTCGAAGTGCGGCGCCGCGCCTCCACGCTCTCCGGCTCGCTCAACAGCATGGACGCGCACCAGGAAGCCCGTGACGCAGCCATGGCCGCCGGCGGAGAAAAGTCGGCCTTGCTCGACCGATCCGTTGTCAATGTGCGAAGCAGCACCGTGCAGGTGGAAGTGAAGATCGTCGAGTTCAACCGCAGCGTGCTCAAGCAGGCCGGCCTCAACATCTTCAGTACGCGCGCCAACTCCAACGGCTTCAGTTTCGGCGTTTTCACGCCGTCGTCGCTGCGTTCTGCAACGTTCGGAAGTGACGGATCGATTGGCGGCGAACACAACAACCCGCTCGCACAGGCATTCAGCTTGCTGTTCAACTTCAGCAAAGCCGGTATTGGCCTGAATGTCGGTTTCCTCGAAGGCAACGGCATGGCCCGCGTGCTTGCCGAGCCCACGCTGGTGGCACTCTCGGGCCAGAGCGCAAGCTTCCTGGCCGGCGGCGAACTGCCCGTGCCCGCGCCCCAGGGCCTCGGCACCACGAGCATCGAATACAAGCCCTTCGGCATCGGCCTCACGCTCACGCCCACGGTGCTGTCGAACGAACGCATCGTGCTCAAGGTGGCGCCCGAGGCCAGCGACCTGGACTACACCAACTCGCTCAGCATCGGCGGTGTCGCGGTGCCCGCGATCAGCACGCGCCGCGCCGACACCACGGTGGAACTGGGCGACGGCGAGAGCTTCATCATTGGCGGGCTCGTGAGCCGCACCACGACATCGAACGCCGACAAGGTTCCGCTGCTCGGCGACATCCCGGTGCTCGGAACCTTCTTCAAGCAGAACAAGTACCAGATGAGCGAGAAGGAGCTGGTGATCCTTGTCACGCCGCATCTGGTGAAGCCCATTGCGCGTGGCACGGATCTGAGTCCGTACCTGCCGGGTGGCGCCGAACAACGCGATGGCCCCGTGTGGCGCGCACATCTGCTGGGGCCGGCCTCGGGCACGACGGTGCCGGGCTTCTCGCGTTGACCGAACCGAACCACGCAAAGCCCTTGGCCGACGCCATGAATGCCCCACGCGACAGCCTTCCTGAAATTGGTGTGGAGACCTATCTCTTCGCATCGCCGAACAGCGGCCACATCACATGGCTGAGCGACGCGCTCAACCAATTGGGCGCAGTGGTGATCCTTCCCTCCGAAGCCAAGTCGATCGACGAGCGAATTGCCATGCTCAGTCCGGCGGCCGTCTTTCTCGATTTCTCGGGCGACCACGCCGCTGCAGCAGGCGAACTCCATCAGCGCCTCAAGCGTGAATGGCCGACGCTGCCGGTGCTGGCAACGGGCGTTTCGACCGAGCCAGCTTCCATGCTTGCCGCGCTACGTGCCGGCGTGGACGATTTCGTCGACATGAGCGCACCGCCGACCGATGCAATCAACACGCTGCGCAAGCTGGTCGATCGTCAAGGCAGCCTGCAAAGCCACGCCCGCGGATGCACGCTTGCGCTGCTGGGCGCGAGGCCCGGCATTGGCGTGACCACGCTCGCGGCCAGCCTGGCGCTGGTGCTCAACGAACAGCCGTCTCAAACGGCCGCACCTTCTCAGAGCCGCAACATGCGCCGTGGCGTGGCGTTGCTCGACCTTGGACTGCCCGCCCGAGACGGTCTTCTGTATCTGGACACGCAAAGCGGCTTCAGCTTTGTCGATGGCGTGCGCAGCCTGCGCCGCCTCGACCAGACGCTGCTGCACACCGCATTGGCCCACCACACGAGCGGCGTGGCCGTGCTGCCGCTGCCCGCGAGCCTTGCGCAAGTGCGCGAGATCTCGCATGCCGATTCGATGGCACTGATCAAGCGGCTTGGCGATTTCTTCGATTTCCAGATTGCCGACCTGGGGGGTTTTTCGACGCTTGATTTCGTCGCACAGACCGTGAAGGTTGCCCAGCACAGCTGGGTGGTGTGCGACCAGAGCATCGGCGCAATCGTCTCCACCGCGAACATGCTCAAGGAACTGCGCACCCGCGGCATCGACACCGATCGTCTGTCGCTCGTGGTCAACAAGTTCGACAGCCATGTGGGACTGCCGGCCAAGGACATTGCCGACCGGCTCGAACTGCCGCTGCACCATGTGCTGCCGGCACGCGGCACGCAACTGCTAGCGGCGGCAAGCCGCGGCGAGATGCTGGTGCGCACCGCGCGCAGCGACGCCTATTCACAAGCCGTGGCCGCCCTCGCACGCGGGCTGAACCAGCAATACACGTCCGACGCAGGCGAGGCGCCGGCCAAGGAATCCAGCTGGGTCGCGCGAATGTCGCAAATTGCCGGCTTCTGGAAAAGCTCTAGTCAAGGTTGAAACGCCTCTATGTCCAACGATCTCGAATTCGCCGACGATGACCAGGCGTTCGTCAACTCCCAGCAGTTCCAGGACATCAAGAGCTGGACGCATGACCATCTCTTGAGCCGCATCGAAGAGCTGGGGGCGGAGTTCGGCCGCTGGTCGCGCGCCTCGATCCAGCAGTTTGTCGAACTGGAAGTCGACAGCTTCGTCCGGCTGCGCCGCGTGCCGATCAACAACCGCGAGATGCAGCTCATCTCCGACGCGCTAACCAAGGAGCTTGCAGGCTTCGGGCCGCTGGAAGACCTGCTCAACGACCCTGCGGTCGAAGACATTTTGATCAACGGCTACCAGAACGTGTACGTGTCGCGCCACGGCATGCTGGAGCGCGAGACCGTGCGCTTTGCCGATGCAGAGCACGTGATGCGCATCGTGCGCCGCATCCTCGCGCCGCTGGGGCGGCGCCTCGACGAATCCAACCCGATGGTCGATGCACGGCTGCCCGATRGCGGGCGCATCAACGTGATCATCGAGCCGCTGGCCATCGACGGGCTCTCGGTCTCGATCCGCAAGTTCCGCAAGGAGCCGCTCACGCCGGCTGACTTGGTGAAGCTCGGCACCTTCGACGCAGGCATGGCGCAGTTGCTGGAGATTGCCGTGCGTGCGCGCTGCAACATCCTAGTGAGCGGCGGCACCAGTTCGGGCAAGACATCGCTGCTCAACGCGCTTGCCACCTTCATCCCCGCGCGCGAGCGCGTCATCACCATCGAAGACACGGCGGAACTGTCGCTGGGCACCAGCCACGTCGTGAGGCTGGAAAGCCGCCCTGGCGGTTTCGACGGCACGGGTGTGGTGTCGATCCGCGACCTGCTGCGCAACAGCCTGCGCATGCGGCCCGACCGGATCATCGTGGGCGAAGTGCGTGGCGCCGAAGTGATCGAGATGATGCAGGCAATGAACACGGGCCATGAAGGCTCGATGGGCACCATCCATGCAAGCTCGCCGCGCGAATGCCTTTACCGCCTTGAAATGCTCGCGGGTTTTGCAGGCTACCAGGGCAGCGAAGTGAGCCTGCGCCGGCAGATTGCCAATGCCATCGATTTCATCGTGCAGATCGGTCGCCTTTCGAATGGGCAGCGCCGCATCCTTTCATTGAGCGAAGTCACCGGCGTCAACGACAACGTGGTCGCGATGCAGGAGCTCTACCGCTTCGAGCCGATCACGTCGCCCGACGGCGAGGAGCGCGATCGTTGGGTGTCGCTGGGCATTGCACCGCATTCACCCAAGATCACGCGCTTCCGCCAGTCGCTGGCGCGAGGGCAGCAAGGAGACAACCGTGGCTAAGGTCCTGCTGACGGTGGCTTGCATCGCGCTGCTGCTTGCAGCCGCGGGGCTGCTGCTGTGGCAATGGGCAAAGGGGCGCCAGGCACGGCAGGCGGCGGCACGCCACTTGGACCAGCAGATCCTGGCCAGCACGGCGACTGCAGTGCAAACGCCGATGCCCTTGCGGGATTTGCCGAGCGATGCGCTCATGACCGACCCGTGGCTCGAGACCGAGGCAAGTGCTGCTGCTTCAGAACCCGTTGGCTTTCTTGAAAGAGCCTTGCCCGATTGGCTTGTAGGCGTGGTTGATCCGCGCATGGTCGCGCTGGGCTTAGCCGCCATCTTGGCGTTCGCTGCTCTTTCTGGTCTGTTCGGTGGCTGGATCGTGGCGCTGAGCGTGCTCGCGCTATTGGCACTCCTCGCAGTTTTCACCGTCTGGCTGCGACTACAGAAAGTCCGCCGCAAGCTGGTTAGCCAGTTGCCCGCCTACATCGACGCGATGGTGCGGCTGATCACTATCGGCAACTCAACACAGGCGGCTTTCCAACTTGCAATCCCTACCACGGAGGCTCCGCTACGCGGTCAGCTGGAGCGCGCGGCATCGTTGGTTCGCGTGGGGATGGATCTGGATCGCGCCCTGCACCAGATAGCGAGCAAGGTTCGCATCGAGGAGATGTACCTGCTGGCCGCCATCCTCGGCCTGGGCGTGCGCTATGGCGGACGCTCCGACCTGCTGTTGGAACGTGTCAGCAATTTCATGCGTGACCGCGAGCAAGCAGAGCACGAACTGATCGCCATGTCGTCGGAGACGCGACTCTCTGCGTGGATCCTTGGATTGTTGCCAGTGAGTATCGGGGTCCTTCTCATCGTTATCAATCCCGCATATTTCTTGGGGATGTGGAATGACGACTCAGGCCGGACGTTGATCTTTGCCTCTGCAGGTCTTCAGTTGTTTGGTGCAGGTCTCCTTTACCGATTGGCGAGACTGACATGACATTCACGTCCAACCAAA
The DNA here is from genome assembly GCF_056398445.1 of Variovorax sp. 01T439_2. NCBI lineage: Bacteria > Pseudomonadati > Pseudomonadota > Betaproteobacteria > Burkholderiales > Comamonadaceae > Variovorax > Variovorax sp. 01T439_2. The sequence goes on along the minus strand of NZ_JBFTPJ010000194.1, from coordinate 645 downwards.
TGGCGATCTTCAGCCTGATGCTCTTAGCAATCGGGCTGATGGTTGGCGCCGGCGCACTGATCGCGGCCGAACTGCGTCGCACGCGCAGCGGGAAGGTCATCGGTCGTGCCATTCATCAGATCGTCGCTACTCCGAATGGGCCAATGGAATCCGTCGATACGATGGAAGCGGCGGGCAACTCCGTGAAGTCGGACATCGAGTTGCCGTTTCATTGGCTCGATTCGCGCTTTGGCCGGGCACTGGTTGCCGATGAAGACCGCAATCTCATCGACCAATGCGGCCTTTCCTCAAAGCAGGCACAGCTGGTCTTTCTGGTAACTCGCGTCGTCCTCGCCGTTCTGCTCCCCTTTCTGGCTTATGTGCTGTGGAGTGCGGATCATGCGCAGCGCACTGTTGTCATCGTGTTGGCGGCCGCTTTCGTACTCGGCTTCATGGTGCCCAAATGGATCCTCGGCCGTTTTGCCGCTGCGCGGCGTGAGCGCGCCACACAGGAGCTTCCCCTTTTTATCGACCTGCTGCGCTTGCTTCAGGGGGTGGGATTGAGTCTGGACCAGAGCCTGCAAATCATGGCCACCGATTTCTCACACGTGCTGCGCGTGCTCGGCCACGAATTGAGCCTGGCCAACAACCAGTACAGCCGCGGCC
>NZ_JBFTPJ010000193.1:0-7569 GCF_056398445.1 Variovorax sp. 01T439_2 | reverse complement strand
CCCTGAACCAGCAAAAGCCAGCAAGAGCGAGCCGAAAAAATTCAGACCACCGGCACCCGCACGCACCCGCACCGAATCCGCCGGGTCCACGTTGCGCCGATAGAGCACCAGCGTCGCCACCAGCCCGCAGGCGGCAGCGGCCGGCCCGGGGCGCCCTTGTCGCCGGTCATCTCGATCAGGCCGGTGGCAATGGCGGGCGTGAAGCCGCCGAACAGCGCCGTCGCGAGGCTGTAGGCCAGCGAGAAGCCGGCGGTGCGCACATTGACCGGCATCACCTCGGTGAGCGCCACCACCATCGCGCCGTTGTAGCTCGCGTAGAGGAACGACAGCCACAGCTCCACTTCGAGCATGCGCCCGAAGCTCGGCGCGCCGACCAGCCACTTGAGCGACGGGTACGCGGTGAGGATGGTCAGCACCGTGAAGAGAATCAGCAGCGGCTTGCGGCCCACGCGGTCGGACAGCGCGCCCATCACCGGCAGCCAGATGAAGTTGGAGATGGCCACGCAGAGCGTGACGACCAGCGCGTCGGTCGTGCTCAGGTGCAGCACCGACTTGCCGAAGGTGGGCGTGTAGACCGTGATCAGGTAGAACGACACGGTGGTCATCGACACCAGCATCATCCCGGCCACGACGAGGCCCCAGTTGGCCACCATCGACTGGAAGATCTCGCGCGCGTCGGGCCGGTGCTTGCGCGCCATGAACTCCTCGGTCTCCTGCAGCGAGCGGCGGATGATGAACAGCACCGGCACGATCAGGCAGCCGACGAAGAACGGAATGCGCCAGTAGAAGTCGCCGATCTCCTGCGGGCTGAACGTCACGTTGAGCCAGTAGCCGAGCGCGGCCGCCACGATGATCGCCACCTGCTGGCTGGCCGACTGCCAGCTCACGTAGAAGCCCTTGCGCCCCGGCGTGGCCATCTCCGACAGGTAGACCGAGACGCCGCCGAGCTCCACGCCGGCCGAGAAGCCCTGCAGCAGCCGCCCGACCAGCACCAGGAGCGGCGCCGCGAAGCCGATGGTGGCGTAGCTCGGTACGCAGGCGATGAGCAGCGTGCCCACCGCCATCAGCGCGAGCGTGGCGATCAGGCCCTTGCGGCGGCCCACGCGGTCGACGTAGGCGCCCAGGAAGATCGCGCCCAGCGGCCGCATCAGGAAGCCCGCGCCGAAGGTCATGAAGGTCAGCATCAGCGAGGCGAATTCGTTGCCCGCCGGGAAGAAGGCCTTCGAGATCTGCGTGGCGTAGAAGCCGAACAGGAAGAAGTCGAACATCTCCATGAAATTGCCGCCCGTCACGCGCAGCACGGTGGCGAATTTCGAGGAGGAGGAAGCGCTGGAAGAAGCGGTGCCTGGCGCGGTGCGGGCGGCGGCCGCGGCCGATGGTTGCGCGGCGGATTGCGCAGGATTCATCTGGTTGTCCCCTTGGGCGATGTCGTTCGTCCGAGGGTAGGCCGGGGTTCCCGACCACCGCCTGACCGCGCGAGTCAGGTACCTGTCACTGCCCGTGGGGCGTCGTCAGCTCTTGTACTTCACCGAGCAGCCGTAGGGCCGCGTGGAGGCGGTCGAGATCGGCTTGCCGCCGAAGGCTTCGCCGAGCGCCTGGTTGACGTAGTTGGTCGCGCTCTTGATGTCGTCGGGCCGGGCCGAGGCGATGCTGTCGATGCCGCCCGCATACACCAGCATGCCCTTGGGATCGATGATGAAGATGTGCGGCGTGGTGCGCGCGCCGTAGGCCTGTCCGATCACGCCGTCCTCGTCCATCAGCACTGCGGTGGGCGCGGCCTTCTGCGACTTCATCCAGGCGTCGAGCGCGGCGGGCTGCAGGTAGTCGCTGGCCGCGCGCTCGGTGGAATTGACCGACAGCCAGACCACGCCCTGGGCCGTGGCGGCCTTCTGCGTGGCGGGCATGTTGCCGCTGTTGTAGTGCTTGCGCACGAAGGGGCAGCCCGGGTTGGTCCACTCGAGCACCACGAACTTGCCGGCAAAGTCGGACAGCTTGTGCTTGGCGCCGCTGGTGTCCACCGCAACGAAGTCGGGTGCCTGCTGGCCCACGGCGGGCGCGGCGAAGGCATTGTTGCCCATCAGGAAGGTGGCGCCCAGTGCCACGGCGGCCGCCACCACGGCGCGGCGCGAGGCGCGGCTGAGGGCCGCACGGGCATGGCGCGCGGCACGAATGGAACGCGAGTCGGACGATGGCGAAAGTGACATGGCCAGCTTGAACTCCAAAAGAAAAACGAACAACGGCGACAGCTTAGAGCGCTTTGCTCATGTGCATGTGACAACCCATGTCACGCCGGGGGTCAAAGCGCGGCAAGCGCGGCGCGCACCTCGTCCTTGCCCAGGATCTCGGTCAGCACGACCGGCGCCTTGCCGGGGGCCTGCAGCACGTACAGCGGCACGCCGCTGCGGCCGAGCGCGGTCAGCGCGGCGGTGATGGCCGGGTCGCGGCGCGTCCAGTCGGCGCGCAGCATCGCGACCTTCCTGCGGTCGAAATCGGCCAGCACCTCGGCATCCGCCAGGGTGGCCTTCTTGTTGTACTGGCAGGTCACGCACCAAGCGGCCGTGAAGTCGATGAACACCGGCTGCCCGGCGCCCGTGAGCTCGGCCACGCGCTCGGCCGACCAGGGCTGCCAGCGCTGCCCCGCGGTGGCCGCCATCCTGGCCGGCTCCACCGTCTGCAGCACGTTGCGCCCGATGGCGGCGGCCAGCACCGCGGTGAATGCGACCATCAGCGTGGCAATCACCAGCCGCGTGCGGCCGCGCAGCGTCAGCGCCCAGACGATCGCGGCCATGCACACCAGCAGCGCGAGCAGGGTGCCTGCGCCATCGATGCCGCTTTGCTGGCCCAGCACCCAGACCAGCCAGGCCACGGTGGCGAACATCGGGAACGCCAGCAGCCGGCGCAGCGTGTTCATCCAGGGGCCGGGCTTGGGCAGCAGCAGCGCCACGGCCGGAATGAAGCCCGCCACCAGGTACGGCAGCGCCAGGCCCAGGCCGAGCGCGGCGAACAGCAGCAGCGCCTGGGTCGCCGGAAGTCCGATGGCAAAGCCGAGCGAAACGCCCATGAACGGCGCGGTGCAGGGCGAAGCGATCACCACCGCCAGCACGCCCGAAAGAAAGTCGTTGGCAATCGGATGGCGGGCCTGCGCCGAGCACAGCGACAGGGGCGCCGCGCGGCCGAATTCGAACAGGCCCGCGAGGTTGAGTCCGATCAGCGTGAACAGCGCCGCCAGCGCCGCCACCACGGCCGGCGATTGCAGCTGGAAGCCCCAGCCGAGTTGGGCGCCGGCCGCGCGCAGCGCCAGCATGGCGCCGCCCAGCGCAAGAACCGAGAGCATCACGCCGGCGGTGTAGGCCAGGCCCGCGGTGCGGTGCGCGCTGTGGTTCCCGGCCTGCCGCGCGAAGCCCAGCACCTTGATCGCCAGGATCGGGAAGACGCAGGGCATGAGGTTCAGCAGCAGTCCGCCGAGCAGCGCGCCGAGCAGCGCGGCCATCAGCGTGACCGTGGGTTGCGGCGGCAGCTCCGAAGAAGGCGATGACGGAGCGGCGGCCGCATTGGCGGCCAGGGCCGCCTGCAGCGCGGGCGAGACCTCCGCGCGCGGCGCCGCGGCGGGCCAGTTGCCGCTGACGGGCGCCTCGGTGCGCCAGGCGACGGGCTGGCCCGGCTGCCGGTCGGCCTCGGCCAGCGCCACCACCAGTGGCAGGGTCGTCGGGCTGGCGCTGCGCTGGTCGGCCAGCGGCAGCGAGGCGATCCAGGTGCCGCCTTGCCAGTTCTGGGTCCAGTCCTTGCCCGATTCGGCGGCGGTGCGGATCAGCTCGGGCGTTTCGGGGAAGAAGCCCAGGGTCTTGCCGCGGGCCGAGGCGGGCAGGCCTTCGAGGCGCACCTGCAGGTTGTTGCCGCTGACCTCGACCGCGCCCGGCTTGCCCAGCGGCTGCGGCTGCGCGGCCTGCGCCGCGTCGAACTCGGCCTTGTGCAGCGCGGTCGAGCCCTGCAGCGGCAGGGCCAGGGTGAATTCGCCCTCCTCGGGAATGCACTCCTTGCGGCACACCAGCCAGCTGGCCTTGAGCCGCACATCGAGCGCCGAGGCGCCGGCGCCCAGCGCCAGCGGCGGCTTGAAGTTGCTCGACACCTCGAGCGGCACCGGCAGCAGCACCGTGCCTTCGTAGCCGTAGTTGGCGAGGTTGCCGACCGGGATCTTGCGCGGCACCGGCCAGGCGATCTCGCCGGCCGCCACGCCGCTCGGCAGCGTCCAGTTCAGCTCGGTGGGCAGGCCCGAATCGCCGGCGTTCTTCCAGTAGGTGTGCCACTCGGGCTGGTGGGTGATCTGCAGGCCGACCCAGACCGGTGCGCCCGGCGCAACGCCTTCGGGCGCATGCGCCACCAATTCGGCGCGCACGTGAGGGGTGGTGACCACCGCGCCCGGCCTGGATGCCAACTGGGCCGCAGCCGGCATGCAGGCTGCGGCGGCTGCTACCAGAAACGTAGCGATGTGAAAGCGGGAAAAGATCATGCCGTCAGTCGGAGCAGGGGAGTGGTGCGAAGTTCCGAGGGTTGCGGCGGCTCAGGCGGCCCAGCCCAGCACCACGCGGCGGCTGTTGGCGCTCTTTTTCTCGATCTTGGTGACCATCACGGCGCCGATCTCGGCGGTGTTTGCAACATGCGTGCCGCCGCAGGGCTGGAAGTCGATCTGCGCCTCGCCCTCGCCGCCGATGCGGATGGTGCGCACCGTGCCCGTGCCGCGCGGCGGCTGCACGCTCATGCTCTTGACCAGCGCCGGGTTGGCGTCGAGCTCCTCGTCGGTGATGGCGCCCACGGTCAGCGGATGCGCGGCTTCCACCAGCCGCGCAAGGCCGGCCGTCAGCGCTTCCTTGTCGAGCGGATCGGTCATGTGGAAGTCGATGCGCGCGTAGTCGGGCGTGATCGAGCAGCCGTTCACCGGTACCGGCACCAGGTGGCACAGCAGATGGCTCGCGGTGTGGAAGCGCATCAGCCGGTGGCGGCGCTCCCAGTCGAGGCGGGCGGTCACGGCGGCGCCGGGCTCGAGCGCGGCGAGCAGTTCGGCCTGGCCAGGCGCCGGCACGTGGACGACTTCCTGCGTGGGCTGGCCTTCCTCGTTCTTTGCCTTGCGCGTGTCGGCAATGGCCAGTTCGCGCCCGTCGGCCAAGGCCAGCACGCCGGTGTCGCCGGCCTGCCCGCCGCCCAGCGGATAGAACACCGTGCGGTCCAGCACGATGCCGGTGTCGTCGATGCGCAGGATGCGGGCTTCGCAGGCGCGCAGGTAGGCGTCGGCGCGGAACAGGTCGTCGGTCATGCGGCCGATGGTAGCGGCGATGCGTGAATGGGGTGCGCCCACGCCAAAAAGCGCCCATGGCCGACAGCCCATGCCGGCGCCGTCCTCATGATTTGCCGAAGGAACGACGCTGAAAAAGGAAAAGGGCGGCCTCCGCGCCGCAGCAACCAAGGAGCGCGAATGAAGGTACCGAGCATCGCCATTTCCCCGCTGGCCTGGACGGCCGCCGTGGCTGCAGCGCTGGCGCTGGCCGGCTGCGGCGAAACCGCCAAGGTGGCGCCCGAGGCCACCACCGGGCCGCGCCCGCAACTGGCCGAACCCAACAAGACGCTGATTCCCACCGTGAACGTGGCCGAGGCGGTCGGCTGGACCGACACCGCCGCCCCCAAGCCCGCCCAGGGCCTGCGCGTGAGCGCACTGGCGCGCGGGCTGGACCATCCGCGCTGGGTCTACACGCTGCCCAACGGCGACGTGCTGGTGGCCGAAAGCAACAGGCCGCCCAAGCCCGAAGGCAGCAGCGACGGCGGCAGCGGTCCGATGGCCAAGGTCCGCAACTGGGTCATGGGCAAGGTCATGGGCCGCGCCGGGGCCAACGCGCCCAGCGCCAACCGGATCACGCTGCTGCGCGATGCCGACGGAGACGGCGCGGCCGAGGTGCGGCAGGTGTTCCTGTCGAACCTGAGCTCGCCCTTCGGCATGGCGCTGGTGGGCAACGAGCTGTTCATCGCCAACGCCGACGCGCTCGTCAAGGTGCCCTACACCGAGGGCCAGACTTCGGTGAGCGCAGCGCCCACGGTGGTCACGCCGCTGCCCGCGGGCATCAACCACCACTGGACCAAGAACGTGATCGCCAACGCCGAAGGCACCAAGCTCTACGTCACGGTCGGCTCCAACAGCAACATCGGCGAGAACGGGATGGCCGCCGAAGAAGGCCGCGCCGCCATCTGGGAAGTGGACGTGAAGAGCGGCGAAAAGCGCCTGTTCGCAAGCGGCCTGCGCAACCCCAACGGCATGGCCTGGCAGCCCGAAACCAAGGCGCTGTGGACGGTGGCCAACGAGCGCGACGAGATCGGCAGCGACCTGGTGCCCGACTACCTGACTTCGGTGAAGGACGGCGCCTTCTACGGCTGGCCGTGGAGCTACTACGGCAGCAAGGTGGATGCGCGCGTCACGCCGCAGAACCCCGAGATGGTGGCCAAGGCCATCGCGCCCGACTACGCGCTCGGCGCCCATGTCGCGGCGCTGGGCCTGGTCTTCTCGGACGGCCGCGGCATGCCGCCCCAGTTCGCCAACGGCGCCTTCATCGGCGAGCACGGCTCCTGGAACCGCAAGCCCAAGTCGGGCTACAAGGTGGTGTTCGTGCCGTTTTCCGGCGGCAAGCCGAGCGGACCGCCGGTCGACGTGCTGACCGGCTTCCTCTCGGCCGACGAGAAGGCCCACGGCCGCCCGGTGGGCGTGGCGCTCGACAAGAGCGGCGCGCTGCTGGTGGCCGACGACGTGGGCAACGTGGTCTGGCGCGTGTCGGCGCAGGCGAAGTAGTGGCGCGCGGCCTTCATCATCCTTGCTTCGGCCGGGCGATGCGATAAAGCCTGTGCCGCCGCAGCGCATGCCCCTCGGGCACGGCCGGGTGGTCGAAGGCGCCGTCAACGTCTTCACGCATGCCCAGGCGCTCCATCACCGCCGCCGAGCGGTGGTTGCCGAACGCCGTGAACGCCACGATTTCTTCGAATCCGAGCCGCTCGAAACCCACCTGCAAGGCGGCGCGCGCGGCCTCGGTCGCGAGCCCTTGGCCCCACCACTTTCGGGCGAAGCGCCAGCCGATCTCGACGCAGGGCGAAAAGGGCAGCGCGGCCATCGGCACGTTGAGGCCCGTGAAGCCGGCGAACTCGCCCGACGCCTTGTGCTCCACGGCCCACAGGCCCCAGCCCTGCTCGGCGATGCGGGCCCTGATGCGCGCGGCCAGCGCATCGCTGTCTGCCCGCGTGGGCACCGGCAGCAGGAACTCCATCACCAGCGGATCGGCTGCAAGCGCGGCAAAGGGCGCGAGATCGCTCTCCTGCCACTGGCGCAGCCGAAGGCGCGGGGTTTCGAATTCGATCGGGGGCTGGATGCTTGCTTCGGCCATGCGGCCGATTGTGCTCAGAACCCTGCGAGCACCACCTTGCCCTGGGCCTTGCCGCTTTCGATCAGCGCGTGCGCCTTCCGGAGGTTGGCGGCGTTGATGGCGCCGAAGCTCGCATTGGCGGTGGTGCGGATGCGCCCCGCGTCGACCCGCGTCGACC
>NZ_JBFTPJ010000192.1:0-7579 GCF_056398445.1 Variovorax sp. 01T439_2 | reverse complement strand
GCCGGGGCTCGCGTGGTGCGCCACCAGGCGCCACCCTTCGACGGTCTTGTGATAGACGTTGGTGGCCAGCACGAAGGCGTGCTTGGGGCCTTCGGAGGTGAGTACCTCGATGCGCTCGAGCACGTTGTGCACGGCGCTTGCCAATGACTCGATCTTGCGCACGCGCGCTGGCGTCGCGTGGATGGCGCCGTTGCCGAACATCTGCTCGAAGGCGGCGCGGATGGCGGTGGCGCCTACCAGCCGCGGGCCGCCGGGATGCACGCAGAACACCTCGTCCTCGTCGGCCCAGCACGCCATCAGGGCATCGATGTCGCCGCGCTGCAGCGCTTCGTAGAAGGCGGCTTCGACGTCGTCGGCAGTGCCGCCGATGGCCGCGGCGGCGCGGAGTGGGGTCTTGGGCATGGGGTGATTTTGCCGCGCGATCGATGACATGGGGCTGCACCGCTTTGGCCTTGCGGCGCACCGCGTTGCCGCAGCGCGGGCGGTTCGTCCGCTCCACTTTGGACCAAATGGTCAAAACACAACATCCAAAAGCACTCAAACCGTTGATTTAAAACGGCTTTTCCAATTGGCACGGGCCATGCATAGGGCTTTGCGACCCCGCAACAGGAGCTTTTTGCATGAACGTCGGCATCTTCATTCCCATCGGCAACAACGGCTGGCTGCTCTCGGAGAACGCGCCGCAGTACAAGCCCAGCTTCGAGCTCAACAAAGAGATCACGCTGACAGCCGAGCGCTACGGCGTGGACTTTGTGCTTTCGATGATCAAGCTGCGCGGCTTCGGCGGCAAGACCGAGTTCTGGGACCACAACCTCGAGTCGTTCACGCTGATGGCCGGGCTCGCGGCCGTGACCACGAAGATCAAGCTCTTTGCCACCGCCGCCTCGCTGGTGATGCCGCCGGCCATCGTCGCGCGCATGGCGTCGACCATCGACTCCATCTCCAACGGCCGCTTCGGCCTGAACCTCGTCACCGGCTGGCAGCGGCCCGAGTATTCGCAGATGGGCATGTGGCCGGGCGACCAGTTCTTCGGCACGCGCTACCAGTACCTGTCGGAATACATCCAGGTGCTGCGCGAGCTCTGGGGCAAGGGCCAGTCCGACTTCAAGGGCGACCACTTCCAGATGGACGACTGCCGCCTGAGCCCGCAACCGCAGGCCGACATGAAGGTGATCTGCGCGGGCCAGAGCGACGCGGGCATGGACTTCTCGGCCAGGTACGCCGACTACAACTTCTGCTTCGGCAAGGGCGTGAACACGCCCAAGGCCTTTGCGCCCGCGGCCGAGAAGCTCATCGAGGCCACGCGCAAGACCGGCCGCCACGTCACCACCTATGTGCTGATGATGGTGATTGCCGACGAGACCGACGAGGCCGCGCGCGCCAAGTGGGAGCACTACAAGGCCGGCGCCGACCACGAGGCCATTGCCTGGCTCGGCCAGCAGGGCGCGGCCGACACCAGGTCGGGCGCCGACACCAACGTGCGCCAGATGGCCGACCCGACCTCGGCCGTGAACATCAACATGGGCACGCTGGTCGGCTCCTACGCCACCGTCGCGCGCCTGCTCGACGAGATGGCCGAGGTGCCGGGCACCGAGGGCGTGCTGCTGACCTTCGACGATTTCGTGCAGGGCGTCGCGGCCTTCGGCGAACGCATCCAGCCGCTCATGAAGAGCCGCGTGCACGTGCAGAGCCCCGTGCCCTCGCAGGCCGAAGCTGAGCGCCTTGCGGCCTGAGCAGGAGCGCCACGTGAGCACTCCCGCACGCAACACCACCCTCACATCGAACACCCCCGCTGGCGCGCCGCGCCTGCCCGGCGCACCGGCGCCGCAGGTGCTGCCCGCGCGGCCCGAACCGCTCGCGCTGCATGCCAGCGACTCGGCCCTGATCGTGGTCGACATGCAGAACGCCTATGCGTCGATGGGCGGCTATGTCGATTCGGCCGGCTTCGATATTTCCGGCGCGCAGGGCACCATTGCCAACATCGCGCGCACCATCGCGGCGGCGCGCACGGCCGGCATGCTGGTGGTGTTTCTGCAGAACGGCTGGGACGCCGCCTACGTCGAGGCCGGCGGACCGGGCTCGCCCAACTGGCACAAGTCGAATGCGCTCAAGACCATGCGCGCGCGGCCCGAGCTTGCGGGCAAGTTCCTCGCCAAGGGCGGCTGGGACTACGAACTCATTGCCGAGATGAAGCCGCAGCCCGGCGACATCGTGGTGCCCAAGACGCGCTACAGCGGCTTCTTCAACAGCACGCTCGACAGCACGCTGCGCGCGCGCGGCATCCGCCACCTGGTGTTCACCGGCATCGCGACCAACGTSTGCGTGGAGTCGACCCTGCGCGATGCCTTCCACCTCGAATACTTCGCCGTGATGCTGGAAGACGCGACGCACGAGCTTGGCGGCGCGGCCATCCAGAAGGCATCGGTCTACAACGTCGAGACCTTCTTCGGCTGGGTCTCCACCGTCGACGACTTCGTGCGCAGCTTCGCGCCGGCCACGGCCTGATTCCCATCGTTCAACCCACAGCAAGGAACCCCCATGCCCAAGCAAGCCATCATCCCGGCCGGAACCACCACGCCGATCGCTCCCTTCGTGCCCGGCACCATGGCCGACGGCATCGTCTACGTGTCGGGCACGCTGCCCTTCGACAAGGACAACAACGTGGTCCACGTGGGCGACGCCTCGGCGCAGACGCGCCACGTGCTCGAGACGATCCAGAACGTGATCGCAACAGCCGGYGGCACCATGGACGACGTGACCTTCAACATGATCATGATCAAGGACTGGGCCGACTACGCCAAGGTCAACGCGGTGTACGCCGAGTTCTTTCCGGGCACCAAGCCCGCGCGCTACTGCATCCAGTGCGGCCTGGTGAAGCCCGACGCGCTGGTCGAGATTGCGTCTATCGCCCACGTCGGCAACAAGGCCTGAGCATGCCGCTGCACTACGAAGTGCATGGGCCGGCCGATGGCGAGGCGGTGCTGCTGTCGTCGGGCCTGGGCGGTTCGGCCGCCTTCTGGCAACCGCAGCTTGGCGCGCTGCTCGAAGCGGGCCACCGCGTGATTGCGTACGACCAGCGCGGCACGGGCCGCAGCCCCGCCGCGCTGGATGCGGGCTATGCCATTGCCGACATGGCGCGCGACGTGGTGCAGATTCTCGACGCCACGGCCACGCCGCGCTGCCACCTGGTGGGCCATGCGCTGGGCGGGCTCGTGGGCCTGCAGCTGGCGCTCGACGAACCGGCGCGCGTGGCCAGCCTGGTGCTGGTCAATGCGTGGTCGAAGCCCAACGCGCATTCGGCGCGCTGCTTCGATGCGCGGCTCGCGCTGCTCGATGCCTGCGGCCCGCGTGCGTACGTGGAAGCGCAGCCGATCTTTTTGTACCCCGCGGCCTGGTGCGCGGAACATGCGCAGCGCGTGGCCGACGAGGTCGACCATGCGTTTGCGCATTTCCCCGGAGAAGCCAACATGCGCGCGCGCATCGGCGCGCTGCGCGCCTTCGACATCGATGCACGCCTGGGCGCCATCACCGCGCCCACCTTGGTGGCCGCCGCCATGGACGATGCGCTGGTGCCTTGGACCTGCTCACAGCGCCTGGCCGATGGCCTCAAGGACGTGACGCTCCACTTCCTGCCGCACGGCGGCCACGCGCACAGCGTGACCGAGGCCGCCGTCTTCAACCGCAGCCTGCTCGACTTTCTCGCCCGGGTCAGCGCACCCGGCGTACCCGCATGACCATGATGAAACCTGCCCTCGACGACGCCGCACTGGCCCTTCTTTTTACCGAGGCGCGCAGCCACAACGGCTGGACCGCCGAGCCCGTGACCGACGCGCAGATCCGCCAGGTCTACGCGCTGGCCTGCATGGGCCCGACCTCGGCCAACTGCTCGCCCGCGCGCTTCGTGTTCGTTCGCACGCCCGAAGCCAAGCAGCGCCTCGCGCCCGCGCTTTCGAAGGGCAACCTCGACAAGACCATGACGGCGCCCGTCACGGTGATTGCCGCGTGGGACCGCAAGTTCTACGACAAGCTGYCCACGCTGTTTCCGCATGCCGATGCGCGCAGCTGGTTCACCGGCAGCCCCGAGGCCGCGCACGAAACCGCCTTTCGCAACGCCAGCCTGCAGGCGGCCTACCTGCTGCTGGCCGCGCGCGCGGTGGGGCTCGACGCCGGGCCGATGTCGGGCTTCGACAAGGCGAAGGTCGATGCCGCGTTCTTCGAGGGCACCGACTGGAGCGCCAACTTCCTGATCAACCTCGGCCATGGCGATCCGGCCAAGGTGTTCGGCCGCCTGCCGCGGCTCGCCTTCGACGAAGCCTGCGTCCTGGCCTGAAGCCCGTCTTCACGGAGATTCTTTCTCATGCTGCCCAACGCAATGGCCTCCCACCACGTCATGCCAAGCGGTGCGCCGCCCGCGCTGCCCAAGGCCGACTACCGCAACGCCATGGCGCGGCTGGGCGCAGCGGTCAACATCATCACCACCGATGGCCCTGCAGGCCGCGCCGGCTTCACGGCCTCGGCCGTGTGCAGCGTGACCGACGAGCCGCCGATGCTGCTCGTGTGCCTGAACCGCTCGGCCTCGGTGTACCCCGCGTTCACGGCCAACGGCGTGCTGTGCGTGAACGTGCTGGCCGCGGGGCACCAGGCGCTGTCGGGCCTGTTCGGCGGCAAGACGCCGATGGACGAGCGCTTTGCCGCGGGCCGATGGGGCCGCAAGGCCACGGGCTCGCCGGTGCTCGAAGATGCCGCGGCCTCGTTCGACTGCCGCGTGGTGCAGGCCACGAGTGCGGGGACGCATGACGTGCTGTTTTGCGAGGCGTTGGCGATTGCGATTGGCGGGGCGGCGCAGAGCCTCATCTACTTCGATCGCCGCTATCACGAGATCGCGGCGCCGCCGCACTGACTTTCTTTCTTTTCCCTTGTCTTCTTCCCTCTCCCTCCGGGAGAGGGTCAGGGTGAGGGCAGCGGCCTTTGCAATCGCAGCGCATCTTTCAACGCCGCCGGCCCTCACCCCCACCCTCTCCCGGAGGGAGAGGGAGTAAATCCCCCTACCGCGGCGCAATGCCCTGCAGCACGATCCGCTGCACGTTCTCCACCGTCTGCTCGAAGAACGCCGGATCCTCCAGCGTATGCCCCGTCAGCGCCTGCACCTGCACGCCGAAATCCGCATAGTGCTGCGTGACGGCCCAGAGCGTGAAGATCAGGTGGTGCGGATCGACCGCTGCGAGCTTGCCGGCTGCGATCCATGAACGGATGACCTCCGACTTGCGCTCCACCAGCGTGCGCAGCTCGCGGTCGAGCTCGTCGCGCAGGAGCGGCGCGCCCTGGATCATCTCGAGGCAGAACAGGCGCGATGCATCGGGCCGGTCGCGCGACACCACGAGCTTGCGACGGATGTAGCTGCCGATGGCTTCGGCCGGATCCTGCTCGGCGCTGAAGCCGCGCAGCGGTTCGAGCCACAGCGCGAGCAGGTCGCGCAGCACGTTGACGTAGAGCTCCTCCTTGTTCGCGAAGTAGTAGAGCAGGTTGCTCTTGGACACATCGGCGCGCGCCGCCACCTGGTCGATGGACGTGCCATGTAGGCCGAAGCGCGAGAACAAACCCAGTGCGGCGCCCAGGATGGCGCTGCGCTTGTCCTCGATCTGGCGCAGCCTGCGGCTCACCGCGGATGCGCTGCGCACGGCGGGCTTCGCGCGCTTGCGCGCCGGGCCCTTCACCGGGATGGTCACCGGGCTTTTTTTGGCCGGGATCTTCTTCGTGCTGCTGGCTGCGGCCAGCGCCTTGGTCTTCGGCATCTTCCCTCGCTTCATCGATTGCTTGCTGGTTCTTCTTTCAACGCGCACCACTGTAAGGCCGCGATGCATCGCGTTGCGCCAGCGCGGCCTTCGCGCGCCGCCGGCACGCACCATGCTGACGCGGCCAACGTGTTTTGTCCATTTGGTCCAACTGGCACAGACGTTGCATGGCGAAAGGCATGCCAAGCACGAGGACCGACACATGACAACGCTGCTGTCCGTACCCATCATCGATCTCGCGCCCTACTTCGCCGGCACGGCCGAAGGCAAGGCGCAGGTTGCGGCCAAGGTCGACGAGGCCTGCCGCAGCATCGGCTTTCTGGTCATCACCAACCATGGCATTCCGGCCGAGCTGATTGCGCGCGTGTCGCAGCTCTCGCGCCGCTTCTTCGACATGCCGCTGGCCGAGAAGCGCAAGGTCGACCGGCCACGCGAAGACGCGGTGCGCGGCTACAGCGCGGTGGGCGAAGAGGGGCTTTCGTACAGTCTGGAAGAGGCCGCGCCCGGCGATCTGAAGGAATCGTTTTCCGTCGGCCCCTCGAACGTGCCGGACGACGACTACCACCGCGGCCCTGCCGCCGGCCCGCACTTCGAGCCCAACAGCTGGCCGCCGATCGACGGTTTCCGGGAGGCGTACGAAAGCTACTTCGAGGCGATGAGCGATCTCTCGCGCTCGCTGATGCGCATCTTCGCGCTCGGGCTTGCGTTGCCCGAGACTTTCTTCGACGACAAGATCGACAAGCACATCAGCATGTTCCGCGTGCTGAGCTATCCGCCGCAGCGCGAAGCGCCGCTGCCGGGCCAGCTGCGCGCGGGCGCGCACAGCGACTACGGAAGCCTCACGATCGTGCTGCCCGACGACAAGGGCCTGCAGGTGTTCAACAAGGCGGGCCAGTGGGTCGACGTGCCGCAGGTGGAAGGCGGCCTGGTGGTCAACATTGCCGATCTGATGATGCAGTGGACCAACGACCAGTGGGTGTCGACGCTGCACCGCGTGGTCAACCCGCCGTTCGAGGTGGCCAGCACCAACCGCCGCCAGTCGCTGGTGTTCTTTCACCAGCCCAACTACGACGCGATGGTCGAGTGCCTGCCGAGTTGCCTGGCACCGGGCGAGCAGCCGAAGTACGCACCGATTTCTTCGGGCGACCACCTGACCTCCAAGTTCGTCAAGCAGACGACCTTTGGGGGGACCAAGGTCGCGGTCTAAATGAAACCCCGCGATCGTTGTTGTTCGGGGCGCGCTCCCGCCGACGGGGTACCTTGCTCCGCGAATGTCCCCCGCGCTTCGCGCTCCTCCTTTATTTCGCTGCGCAAGGCACCCCATCGACGTGATCGTTATGCACAGCGGTCGTTGATCGGCCAGCACAGGAGCCGCGCCCATCGTGCACAGGACATCGGGTGCTCCCCGCAGCGAAATCAAGGAGGAGGCCGAAGGCCGGGGGACATTCGCGGAGGGGAGTACCCGGTGGCCTGTGCACGCGCCCTGAAAAGCGCCCTGAACAAGAGCGCCCCGAACAAGAGCGCCCCGAACAAGAACAACAGCGCCAAGAAAAACTGACATGCCCCACCTCTCCTACGTCAACGTCTTCGCCAAAGACGTGGCCGCGCTCAGCGGCTTCTATCAGCGCGTGTTCGGCTTCCCGGAGATCGAGGCCATTCGCTCGCCGATCTTCCGCGGGCTCGACACCGGCAAGTCGAGCCTCGGCTTCAACGCGCTCGATGCCTACGAGCTGCTGCACCTGGCCGAATTTTCCGACACGCGCGGCGTGAAGTTTCTGCTGAACATC